>JAUPWJ010000043.1 GCA_030916575.1 Patescibacteria group bacterium
AAACCAAAATTTGAAAAGAATTGTTTTTCGGAAATTAACTTCAGAGCTTGCTTGATGTAATCAAGTGTATTTTCGGGCAAAGCATCTATCGGAAACCAATTCAGGTCATCGCATTTATTTTCTTCATTATTCTTTGGTTCACCATTTAAATTTTTTGGCTCACAGAAAATATCAAAATATTCACGATCACCGGAATTCCGATGCATGATATGAACAATGGAAAAGTCCTCGGGCAATATATCAAGATTTACTTCTTCTTTCGCTTCACGAACCATAGCTTGCTCGGCAGTCTCATTGCCGTCTATATGCCCTGCTGGCAAAGTATACATACCATCCATCCACCCTGTATTAAATCTTCTCAAGAGTAAGATTTTGTCTTCCTTTCTGGCAACCAAGTAAACCGCCGCATAAAAATTAAATTTAGACATAGTTCAATAATACCATAATTATCTTAGCCTAGATTGTTCCAATTTTGTGGGAAATAAAAAAGGATAGAGTATCTGGTGACACTCTATCCTTTATCTTAAAAACGGAACACATCGTGATTACATCGTGATTACCAAGGACTGCCAACAATGGCGTAAAACATCCCCATTACAGCGAAGCAAAATGCCATCTGTCCAATGCTACCGAGAATAAAGTCTCTAGGCGGGTAAATGTTCCTGAAGCAACCAACGGCAGCTAACGCACAAACTACTGCAAGCCCCATCATGAGCATACTATAGAAAATCTTGTCGACTATTGAGTCAACGATTTCTACACCTACTACAGAATATCCAGCCAGGCCGGCAATCATGTAATAGAGTACTGATAGTGTGCAAAACAGGAATACAATTCCAAACAATAAACGAAATACTTTCATGATTAATTAGTATTTATGGTTAAAAAAATGAAGATTTATCAAAACAATCTTTTCCTTAAATTGCTTTAAAAAATCTTCATTACCAAGTATTGTCAAAATACCTATACCTTTATATTATATCACCTTTTGAACACAAAGTCAAGTTAAATACTCCCCGCCATGAGCCGCCGCCGGTAGATGAGGAGTTGATTTTAGTGGAAAAATAGTAAGGGCTCGTAAGATTATTAATCCACGAGCCCATTTTTTTCTTGATACGAGCAAATGTTATTTTAATTGCTTAATAAATATTTCCCTGACATACTCTTTTGCATGAACGGGTCTCGATACTTACAAACAAAATGCTTGGGGAACCTTATGAAAGGAAAAAAGTTTTCATAACTTAAGATTGTCTGGCAAGCTAAACATGAATCACCTAGTATTATTTCATCCTTTCGGAATCATCAGGAGAAACGCTCATTTCTCTATAAACTAGGGCTGATACAAAATCTTACCATTAAAAAACTTATTTGTCAATAAAAACTCCCCGCCATGAATCCCTTGGCCTAGATTGTTCCGCCTGCCTGCGCAGGCAGGTCTTTGTGGTAATGAGTGTGTTTCTTTTTTGTAAGGACGGTTCTGCTTAATTTCTTATTTTCATCCAAATATTTCCTAGCATACTTTTTCCATCTTTATTTGGTCCTATCCCCCAAAAATTATCAACTGGTGAATTTTCTATTATTCTTCTTTCCCCCGTTCTTCTAAGTGCATCTTTAACATCTTCATGTTGCTCAAGTTTTGCTCTCAATATTTCTTCCATTACGATAAGTTTTTTCTCTGACCAATCACTCGGTTGTTTACTTTTATTTGCACGTGAAATTTGAAAAACTTGATAAGGGCTTTTTGCATGCAAGATACTTTCTGCTATATCTCTATCCACTTCAGAAAGTTTTTTCCATTGGTATGCGTGTTCAGAAGTTGGAAAATCTATATTCCAAATACGGACTTGATGTGGAGACCAGTTATTAAGTGGCTCAAATGGTACAGTAAAAAAATATATTTCTTCATTTGTCTCTTTATTTAGTCCTTCGCTTGAATCTGGGTACATTTTTAGATTATAACACTCTTCTCTATTTGAACCAGATTGTTCCGCCTGTCTGCGCCCTGCCTGCGCAGACAGGAGGCAGGTCTTTGTGGTAAAAATAAAAGAGGCCTTGGAAAATTATTCCCAAGGCTCTCGGTTGCAGGGCACGGCATTGGCCCTAATTTGGCCGCGATATTTTGGAAAATATCAAAAATAGATATTCCCAAACTGCTGGGCGGCTCTTTTTAGGAGAGAAGTAAAGATAAAAAAGATTTCCTTACATTTTCTTTGGCCAAATTGAGTTTTCTTAGTCTCCTTTTTCTAAAAAAAACTCGAAAATATAAGTGAGACGCAAAATTTATTTTGCCTTCTTTTCTGTTTGCGTCAGCAAAAATAGAAGGCTTTCAATTAGAACCTATCACACTATAAGTTCTTTGTCAAGCGTATTCATCCCTACTATGCAGACCCGGCCGGGAAAGGAGGAGTGGATTTTAGTATTTCAAAAATGTGGGGGGTTTGTTTTTTCGCAAGGATGATTTTTGGAAGTTATTGACTTTTATCTTAAAATATGGTAATATCTCTTTGAGTTTTTATTTTTTCACTTTAATCGTTCTTTTTATGAAAACAAGTATTCAGGCTCAAATTATTGAGCTTTTCGGTCAATTAAGCCAGACCGAACAGATTGAAATCTTGAAAAAGATGAGTGCAAACTCCTCTAATTCAATTTCAATTAGTGAATTTGCACAGAAGGTGCAACACTATTACGGCACAAACATCGAGTTCAGTGAGGCTCAAACCTCCGGACCTGATCACATGCCAGTAGTGACTATTGATTTGTTTGTCCCGTACGGAAAATTTTCCGGAAAGGGTAGCAATCAAAAAATTGCTAAAGCAAATGCCATAGCAAAGGCAGATGCTAAGTGGCCGAATTAATTTTCGGTTTAGTAATTTTTAACAAGAACGATATGCAAATTATGCTGCGGAAAAGACCTCTGTTTTGAGAAGTTACAACCGCCAAAGTAAATGCCACTAACCATGTGGCATTTTTTATTAATATCCAACTCCCCTGCCATAAATCCCTTGGCCCAGATTGTTCCGCCCGCCTTGCCTGACGCAAGTCGAGGCAGGTCTTTGTGGTAATGAGTGTGTTTCTTTTTTAAAATTTTTTTAGTGGGCATTGGTTTTAATTACACCTAACTCTCGTGCTTCATTTAGGGTTAATTTTGGTTCAACAATATTTTCCATGGGAAAGTGTTGTTCCCAAGGTAGTTGAAAATCTTTCACAAACTCATGATACTCTTTTCTTCTTGGATATTTAGATATCATGGTGTTAATTGTCTTTTCTAATACTTTTTCAGAAAGTATTTTAGATTTTTCATCAAATATATTTGACTCATCTACCTCTTTAGGCTTTTTCCAGTCATGGCCTTGTATGTGAATTCTGTTTCTTTTTTTTCTTAAAGAATTCATAGCATTGTAGAATTCTGTATTTTTCATATCAAAAAAATCATACTTTTCCGCTTGAACTATATAATGTGCAAACTTATCAAGTTTTTTACTTCTAAGAACATCTAAAATTTCTTCAAATAACTTCTCAGTCTTGTTTGCTTTTCTTATTCTATTTTCGATAAAATCATAAAGAATTGCTTCTGTTATTGAAGTATTGATAATTATTATAGATTTAATAAGTAATTTCCCATCAGGCATATTATTATAAGCATCATATAAAACTTTTAATATAGATAAATTAAAGTTTATATTATCTCCTATTTTAAAAATATCTATAAAATTAGCTGGTTTTGAAAAGGCCATTTTAAAATTATATATACCAATCAGTAATTTACTCTAATTAATAAGTTTTGTCATAACAACTGCTATAACAGCCCCGATTACAGCACCAATTATTTGATTCGCTATATTTTCTTTATTTCGGTGAAAAAAATTTTCTTTTTTATTCTTGAAATAATCTAAGTTTGTTTTGGAGTTTTTATAGAAAAAAATGTAATACCAAACACAGAAACATGATAAAAGCTGACCAAAAGTAAATATCCCTAATGTTATTTTGTCCTTAAAAATTTCAGCCCTAAAAAAAATAATAAAAATGCAAATCAGCTGAAAAAAGTAATTTATTTTACTTAAATAATAGCGTGATAAATTTTCTCTTTTTTTAATTATAGAATTTATTTTGGAAACTGCTCCTAATGTTAATAGGTCATCACTAGAGTTAGTTAAGTAAGACCTCCATTCATTAAATCTAATAACAAGTGGTGGCGCATAGAAATTAAAGTCTTTTGTTATTTTATCAACAGGGATTTCTTTTATATCTTCAGTTTCAAAATCACTACCTGAAATTCTTAGATAACTTGGATTTAATGTTTTAATAACGTCCTGTATTTGTTCTAAATCTTCTCTGTATAGTTCAGGACAGTAATATTTCTTGTCATAGTTATATATCTTTTTCATTAATTTTATATTACTCTTTATTGTCTATTAATCAACTAAAAAGCCCTCAAATGAGGGCTTTTTGAATTACGCTTTTGGTTCTTCGCCTTTGTCTTCTGTTGCTTCGGCGTCGCGGACTTCGGCTGGTTGTTCTTCAGGAGCTTGAGCTTCTGCACCACCTTCTGGAGGAGTTCCGGCTTTGGCCATTGCCTCACCAATCTTAGAAATTTCAGAAGAAAGTTCTTCAGTAGCTTTTTTTATGGCATCTAAGTCTGTGCCGTCTTTCACTCCGCGTAGTGCTGTGATTTTCGCATTCACAGAATCTTTCAAAGCTTGGTCAAGTTTCGCATCATAATCTTTCAAAGATTTCTCCGCAGTGTAAGTAAGCATCTCGGCAGTGTTCCTAGCGTCAGCTGTTTCCTTTTTCTTTTTATCTTCTTCAGCGTGAATCTCAGCATCGGCTTGCATCTTCTTGATGTCTTCGTCTTTTAGTCCAGATGAAGCTTCGATCTTGATAGATTGCGCTTTACCAGAAGCTTTGTCTTTCGCAGTCACATTTAGAATTCCGTTTACATCCACATCAAAAGAAACTTCAATCTGTGGCATACCCCGAGGTGCTGGTGGCACGCCGTCTAAGATAAATCGGCCGAGGGATTTGTTATCAGAGGCCATTGGGCGTTCACCTTGGACGATATGAATCTCCACAGAAGTTTGATTGTCCGCAGCGGTAGAGAAGACTTGAGATTTATTTGCAGGAATAGTGGTATTCTTTTCAATCAACTTTGTCGCCACGCCTCCAAGAGTTTCAATACCGAGCGCTAGAGGGATAACGTCTAGAAGTAAAACATCGCGAACATCGCCTTGCAATACTCCGGCTTGCACCGCAGCACCGAGAGCGACGACTTCGTCTGGATTAATAGAAAGGTTCGGTACTTTACCGAAAACTTTTTTCACTTCTTCTACGATTTTTGGCATTCTAGTCTGACCTCCAACCATTATGATTTCATTGATGTCGCCTATAGTAAATCCTGAAGCTTCCATTGCTCTCTTTGTTATTTCAATAGAGCGGTTGATGTATTCGTCAGATAAAGATTCCAATTGCGCGCGAGTCATCTTGAGCAATAAGTGTTGAGGGCCTTCAGCAGTAGAAGTGATAAAAGGAATATTGATTTCAGTTTCAATAGAAGTAGAAAGTTCAATCTTTGCTTTCTCTGCAGCTTCGTCTAAGCGTTGAAGTGCAAGCTTGTCATTGCGAACATCCACACCAGAAGTCTTCTTATATTCTTCAGCCATCCAAGTGATAATCTTGTGGTCAATATCTCGTCCTCCCATGTGAGAGTCTCCGTCTGTAGACTTCACTTCGATAACATCGTCACCGATTTCAAGTACGGATACATCAAATGTTCCACCTCCAAAGTCATACACAACTATTTTTTCATTTTTCTTTTTATTAAACCCGTAAGCGAGAGCGGCGGCTGTCGGCTCGTTGATGATTCTTTTTACGTCAAGTCCTGCAATCATACCTGCGTCCTTTGTAGCTTTTCTTTGTGCATCGTTGAAGTATGCAGGCACTGTGATTATCGCTTCAGTAATTTTCTCTCCAAGCTTTGCTTCTACATCGGCTTTGATTTTTCCTAGTATCATCGCAGAGACTTCTTCTGGGCGCATCCACTTGTCGCCGATTTTTACTTCCACTCCACCGGAAGCACCTTTCTGAATTTTGAAAGACATATTTTTCAAATCTTTCTGCACTTCTGGATCTTCAAAATTGTGACCCATAAAACGCTTGATACCGTAGACAGTATTTTCTGGATTAGTCACCGCTTGGCGCTTTGCTAAAAGTCCTACTAATCTGTCACCATTTTTTGCAATAGCAACGACAGACGGAGTGGTTCGCGCACCTTCAATATTTTCTATAATCTTCGGCTGTCCTCCTTCAATAATTGCGACAGCTGAATTTGTTGTACCTAAGTCTATTCCTATGATTTTTGACATATGATTTTTTCGTTTAACTAATAATAATTGTTAATAATGTGAAGTAAATTAGTCTTTTGAAATGTCCTGCGCAGGCTGACGAGCCGAGCAGTTCGCTGAGCTAGCAAGCTCAGATAGATTACATTTCAACAAGATCTAATTTATGTAACTTTTACTCACTTTTCGCGACCGCGAAATACTTGTATAATTTAGTATATATGATAGCATATATACATGTCAACCCCGTCGCTCGCGAGCGACGGGGTCAAGCAACAAATTTTATGAAAAATCAAGACTTTTCTAAAAAAATCCTAAAAAAGCTAGCTGAAAAGCCAGCCGTGCCCGTAGAATGCTTCAAGGAAAACGAGGATTCCAAGACTTCATATGCACTCGCAAGGAGCCTTAAAAACCTCGTAGACGCAGGATTTGCGCAAATACACAGCTCTGGGCGTGAAAGCTATGCCAAGCTCACCAAGGCCGGTAAAAACAAGGTAAATGCGCTTAAACTCACCTCTCCTGAGAGCCTAGTCTCAACGAACTGGGACGGACTTTGGAGAATCATACTTTTAGACCTTCCAGAAGAAAGAAAAGCTGAAAGAGAATCTCTCCGCTATCTCCTCAAAAAAGCCGGCTTCGTCTGCCTCAAAAATTCCGCCTGGATTTCTCCTCTCCCTTACGAACATCTTTTTGAAAATATAAAAAAAGACCTCGGCCTTTCAACCGAACTCATGATTATAGTCACCTCATACATAGACGAAGAAACTAAAAAATTCCTCTTTAAAAGTTTCGGAAAATAATCTGTATTTTTGAAATTTTAAAGGTATAATTAAAGAATGAAAAAAATACTTCTTTTGCTGGTTTTAGTTTTAGTCTTAGTAATAGGTTTTAAAAATAGTTTCATAAAAGGAAATTCTCATACCAACTCAAGATATGGATTTAAATTTTCATATGATAATGCTACTAAACTAGAAAGAAATGGAAGTTTTTGGGACAGTTGTAAGCGCTATGAATGTGTTGATTTTATTGGATCACCAAATTTTAGCTATAATGCTATTTACCAAGAAAATTACGGTAACCTTGGTGTATCACAAGAAAATATAAATGTGGATTACATTGGTAGAACAGAGGAGGTTGGACAAGGAAATAAAATTATAGGGATAGCTACATACAGTCCTCTAAGTTTGTTCTCTGAGTATAAATTTAAAGACGGAAAAGTATATAAAATATATGGAAACGACCTCACCATAGATACGGTCTTAAAAAACACCGATCCTAAATACCAACTCAACCTAACCAAGGAAGAACTTTTAGCTAACGAAACTGTCCAGAAATATTTAGAGCGAGAGTCAGAAGCAACGCCGTTTCTCGTAAATAAAAATGGGGTTGTTTTTTATGAAGCAAGTCTAGACTCCTCCAGTTTTGAATATTGTACTTTTAAAGAAGTGGGAGGAGAGAAAAAAGCAATGATTATTTGCTTCTACCAAAAGGACCAATCCTTCGAAAAAACATTACCATACGGATCCCTTCTTTACGCACTAGAAACTTTTCGCTTTAAATAATTAATAAACCTCCTGTTGGTAACACTTTTCACAATACAAAATATAACCATCTTTCGGATTAAGGAGGGACTCCATGTCTTTACCACATTTAGCACAAGTGGTTTGATACTTTTTACACATAGGAGAAAACATTACCAACTTCAACATACGAAGTGTCGGATTTACAGAAGGAAGTGGTAATTTCATCTTTCTTAAAAATTGAAGTTCAGACTCTACTATTCTAAATGAACGGCCGGTTTCTTCGCATGTAAGAGCATAATTTAAAATATCATCACTTACCTCATCTATAGTCTCTGGAATTTCTTCCGAAGAGAGCACTTTCATATCCCCTGAACTAGACTCAGGCTCAACAGCTACATATCCACCCAATTTCACTATCTCTTCATCATTAAGTGGGTAAGAGGCTTGTCCGAGAGAAAAATTGTACGACTGAGCAGAAAAGTTCATTTCTAGCCCATCTCCATATTGCCCTCTTTTTATCATTTCCGATTTTATATCATCAACTAAAATAAAATATTCTTCTTTAGTGTATTGTTTATTCAAAACACAATAAGATTTACTCTGAAGACCAAAACACATAAAACAGTTGTTTAAGTTTTTACTATTGAAAATAAACTCTGAATTACTACAGAACTTTGAAGAGACTGAAAACTTCACATTACTAGATTGAGAACCAATATTTGTAGTCCCATATAAAAAGCTAGAATGTCCACCAGAAAAAAGAAAATCCATAGAATCCTTGTGAGAAAGTCCACCGTCTGCATGCCGAATATGTTCTGAATCTTCCGAATCTGTAATGTCATAAGCATTCTTCACATTATTATTCATCACGCCTGAGATATTTTCTACCGCGATATTTCTAGGACCATTCATGGGTAAACTTTTTACCAAACTCCAAAATTTGTCTTCATAATCTTTTAAAGAACTTCGCTTAAGCGGATATAAATTTTTAATGAAATCTTGATACTCTTCTTTTGAAAGTTGCTTATTATAAACGTGATATCGTGCTCCCCGAAGTCCTACGCAGCCGAAGCAACTATCACAGTTTCTGCAGTCAAATAAAAACATGCTGTCTGTACAATCCTTTGAAAAATAAATAAATGAAGATTTATAAATATTTTGACTATGAAGTCCGTGGTAGACATGATCTACTTTTCTAACATACCGAGAATCCATCACACTCTTACTCTCACCTGCCATATACGAATACCATATATCTTCGGAACCATAGCAACCAAAAACATAATATCCATTCTTTGTATTCCTACCACCGTTAGAATACTCGCTATTAATACTTGAAGGGTCTCTGTTTAAAAATGAAGGCATTGGAAAGACTTTCCTCATATTCCATAAAAGCTCCATGGGGTCAGACCCTTGTTCATAATCTTTACCGAATGAAAAAGGGTCAAACTCATCTCCGATAAAATATTTGTAATCATAAACAGGAAATGGACATTTATCGGAAAAAATAGAAATTAGATTTTCATCATGTTCCGGCACATCACATTTCCTTTTAAAAAGTTGAGAAAGACCCATATATACCATGCGACGCATTCGCCGACATGTAGGGCAGAAATTCGGTGCTGGTACTCGAAGCATTTTTAGAAAAAGAATATCTTCAGCTGTAATTTCAAAATCCCCTTCGCAGTGCGGATGCTCACCAGTCAATTTACATGTTCTGGTGTGTGGCACAAGATTTTCTAAAACCTCATCCAAAAGCCTATCAAATTGTGGTGTTTTGGATTGCATATTAATAAACCTCCTGCTGATAGCACTTTTCACAATAAATTTTATAAACTTTTTGATTCTCTATAGAATAAGATGTCTTAATGTTTGTACTGCATTTTGCGCATACTCCATCCCAAAGCTCTCTTTTGTTTCTCTTATTCATTCTATATTCATGTCTGCAATTGAAACATTTATCTGGAAGAGATAATTTATTCTTTTTGTAAAAATTGATTTCTCTACTTATTAATTTAAAATTCTTTTCGCATTTCTCACATGTCAGTACTTCTTTTATTAATTTATCACTATACTCATCCGGATTTTTAGGCAAATCAGCATAAGATACTGTTCCCTGTCCTTTTGTGCTTGGAATGTCATCTCTCCATTTAAAACCCTGCGAAATTGCTTCCTCCTTTGTGAGAGGCATATATTCACTAACAATAGACTCATTATAGCCAAATGGGCTTAATTCTTTTGGAAAGAAATCCCCCCATTTATCTTCTTTTCTTATGTAATCTATGAGTTTTGGTAGCAATTCATTATATTCTTCTTTAGTGTATTGTTTATTAAAAATACAATATGATTTTTTACGAAGCCCATAGCAACCAAAAATATTTTCACAACCATGACAACTGTCAGAATAGTAGACATCATGCGAGTCTAGAACAATTTGGGAGCCTATAACTTTGTTACTCCCACCCATGGTCAAAACCTGATAACATTCAGATAAATCAGTTGTGAAAGACACATCATAAGAATCCACAGCCTTCCTAACTGTAAAACAAAACTTTGAATTCTCGCCACTTTTTATATCAAATGAATAGTGTAAATTATGAGAATTATAAATATGATTTCCGGAAACATCATTGTTGCGCGAACCGAAAAATGAACGTTGTGGAACTTTTATTCTTAACTTTTCCTGTTCTTCCATAATGTAGTCTATCGAGGACTTTTCACTAGGAGGATATTTTAATAGAAACTCTTTGTACTCTTCCTTTGTAACTTGCTGATTAAAAATATAATAAGATTTATTTACTAGTCCAACACAGCCTATGCAATTTAAGCAATTTCTACAATCAAAAAGACCAATGCTGTCTACGCAAGCTTCACATTCTTCTCCATAATAAAGCTTTGTACACCCCAAGCAATCCGTGCATTCGTAACAGGATTCGGATTTAAAAATATAGAGACTGTCGCTAGAATCAGTGGAGTTCCATACAATATGCCCGTAATCACAATTTTCAT
>JAUPWJ010000044.1 GCA_030916575.1 Patescibacteria group bacterium
AATATAATCTGGTTTTAAAGTTAAAGATTCTTCTATATACATCTTCGCATCACTAGTCTTACCTTCAGCTAAATAAATTCTTCCAATTGCAAGTTTAAGTCCTGGGTTTTGTGGATTTAGCTCTAATGCCTTAGTATAAGCTTCAATGGCTTTTGTGGATGCTCCTTCTACTCCGATTGTTGTTGCTAATTGGTAAAGCCCACCTAGTGATTCATAATTTAAATAATTACTTGGATTATAAGCTATAGCTTGACCTGCACTATTTAAGGCTGAATCAAAACTATTTTGTAGCTCAGCTTTTTCTTGTTCAGTTAGTGCTTCACCTTTATTTAAAAAGGTATTTACTTTAGTAGCATACACTTGAGTTCCTGTTCGGAAATATAAATCATTTGCATTTAAGAGTAAAGCACGATTTATAGCAAACTCTGCTTGTGGCATATCAGTTGCAGTGAAAACATCTCCTAAATAAGCAACAGATGCAAAGCGTTCAATAAATTTAAATGATATTCCTGCAGAAATTATCATAAGTACTATCAAAAGTAAAATTGAAAAGAAGCTTTTTCTTGGATCACTTAAAAAAGAATAGGACCAAACTTTATTTGTACCCGCTCCAGATGAAAGACCGATAAATATACCGACAAATGCAAATGCAAGCATAATGGCTAATAAGCCGACAGAGTAAAAGAATGAGGCAATAAAAAGATACACAGCTCCAAAAAAGAATAGAGCTATTTCTCCGCTTACTCCTTTTTTAATATGTGCAAAAAGCATTTTTACTCCAGAAGATATAAATAAGAAGAAAAATGAAATTAAAGCGAGTATTCCCACAAGCCCTGTAGTGGCAGCCATCGTCGGCAAGAAACCAGAACCAGTATTAAAACTAGTATTCCAAAATCTTGTAGCATTTATAACTGCTGGTTTATATGAAGACCATATTTCATTGAAACGATTAGGTCCAACACCAAATACTAAGTCTTTACTTAAAGAACTCTTGGCTACAGACATAGTGGCTTCCATAGAAGGACGTATTTCAATATTTGAAATACCTAAACGATTAGGCAAAAATCCGCCGATAAATTGCCCTGACATGAAAAACAATAATGACAACATGACTATTCCAAATGAAAATGCTGGAAAATTTGTAACCTTTGCTTTTTCTTCCACGTCCTTTCCTGAAGAAAGTGATATTTTATAAACAAAGATTATAAGAGCAAATAATCCTAATAATTCCCATACTAAAGAGAAGTTCACGGCTGCTGCCATAAATAATGATAGTACTAGTAAGATTCCTAAAATCCATTTAAATATTTTACTTACTTTAAAAAATTCTAAAACAAATAAAGACATTATTCCAGAGAGACCTACTAAAATTCCTAAATTATTTAAATTTCCCAAAAGACCGTCAGTTTTATCTCCTAAAATTCCTAAAGACAAAGTCATAGGCATAAAGAAACGGAATAATTGAAAAAGTAAAACCAAGCCTAATGAGAGAGATAGACTAGAGATGATAAACATAGCCTTCTGTGAATTATTGATTATAATTGCGGAAAATAACATCAAAATAAAGCCGGCAAAAATAAACCAAAAAGTTCCGATGTCAAACATTATTCCGAAAAAAGAAATTGCAGAAGTAGAAGATAAAATAGAAGATAGTAATACTGCAATTACGATACCAGCACCTCCAAGCAAAATATTAGATTTTGGGATTAATACTTTACCATCTGAAAATCTAGCTGCCGCCCAGAAAATTACAGAAATTGCTAACCCTATAACTAAGAGTAAACTTTTGGAAGTCTCAACTGGTATTTTACTAAACGGTAAAAAGAAAACTGGAAGTAAAACAATAACTACAGACAAAGCTACGAAAGAGATACGATCTAAAATATTTGATAACATAAATTTATATTTAAATATATTCGAGTTTTTTACTCGAAAGCTTAATTAATAAGTATTAACCAAATTATACTACAAGTAGAGAGCGTTGCAACTAAAAAACTATGTTAATAAGTCTACCTTTAACATAAATTACTTTCTTTATTTCTTGACCAATTAAGGTCTTTTTTACATTTTCATTCTCAAATGCTTTTGCTTTTATGTATTCTTCGTTTGCATCTACATTAACGAATATTTCCCCTTTCAACTTTCCATTTACTTGAACTACAATTTTGATCTCATCATCTATGATTAATTTTTTATCAAATTTAGGCCATGCTGATATGTGAATAGATTTTTTCTCTCCTAACTCATTCCAAAGTTCTTCAGTAATGTGCGGAGCAAAAGGTGATAAAATCTGTAAGAATTTTTTATAATCCCCCATTGCAATAATTTCACTTTTTTCCATTTCACCTACAAGTATCATCATAGACGATACTCCCGTATTGAAACGCATTTCTTCTATATCTTCTCCAACTTTTTTTATAGTCTTGTGTAAAATTTTCTCTAATTCTTTAGAACTTTTCTTTTTACTTACTTTATATTTCAATTTCCAAACTCTTTCTAAAAATCTACGAGGACCGACGATACTATCAGTGCTCCAATTTACTGATTGGTCAAATGGCCCCATAAACATCTCATACGTTCGTAGAGTATCTGCACCGAAGTTTTTAACCACATCTTTTGGGTCCACAGTATTACCGAGAGATTTACTCATTTTTACTCCATCTTCGGCTAATATCATGCCATGTGAAGTTCTTTTCATATAAGGCTCCTTGGTTGGAACCAACTTCATGTCGTATAAAAACTTATGCCAGAAACGAGAGTAAAGTAAGTGTAAAGTTGTGTGCTCCATACCTCCGTTATACCAGTCCACTCCGTTGCCTATCCAATATTTCAAAGCTTTCTTTGAAGCAAATTCCTTTTTATTTTTTGAATCAACATAGCGAAGATAATACCAAGAGCTTCCTGCCCAGTTTGGCATAGTATCTGTTTCCCTTTTGGCCTTGCCTTTACATTTAGGACACTTTGTATTTACCCATTTTGAAATGGAGGCCAGTGGACTCTCACCATTATCTGTAGGCTGATAACTTTTTACTTTCGGTAATTTAATCGGTAAGTCTTTTTCCGGCACCGGCACATAGCCACATTTATCGCAATGTATTATCGGTATCGGCTCACCCCAGTATCTTTGTCTTGAAAACACCCAGTCCCGAAGTTTAAACTTTGTGACGACTTTTCCGCCAACTGCTTTTATTATTTTTGAACGAGCCTCATTTGATAAAATACCCGTATATTTTCCTGAATCTACTAAAACCCCCTCTTCAGTAAAAGCTGAGGGCTTGTTTAAATATCCTAAAAAATAAATATCATCGGGAATATTTATATCGGAAGTGGCTTTACTCATTGAAACAAATTTCCAATCATGAAATTGTGTTTCTTTCTCATCCACTTCTACGCGTTCCTCATTTATTAAATCGAAAATTAGGCAAGTTACATTTGCAATCCTGTTTACATTTTTATGAGCAGCAAAAAATCTAGACTGCGTATTTATTGGCAATTGCTCAATAAATTTTAAATTTACAAAACCCGTCTCCTCTTTTATTTCCCTTTTTGCGGCTTCAATCAAATTCTCACCCTTTTCAACTCCACCGATTAGTAGAGTAATAGGAGCATTTTTTTTCCATTCTTCTGTACCTTTCCAATAAAGAACCAAAATATCACCATTATCTTTTCTAATAACAGCATGTATGGCTGTTCTTTCCACCACTTCCTTACCATCAACCCAAGGATGTGCCTTGTCGATAAATAAAGGCATGATAGACTGATGCACAGGAAGCTTATATTTTTTCGCAAATTGAAAATCACGCTCGTCATGCATATCGGCAAAAACTGCTCCAGTACCGTATTGCACAAGTATAAAATCCGCAATCCAAACTGGAATCTCTTCGCCACTTATTGGATTTATTGCTTTTATTCCTTTTAATTCTACTCCTGACTTATCTTTATCTTCTACTGTTCTTTCAATATCGGTTTTCTTTGCTGTTTTATTTATATAGTCAGCAACTTCTTTCCAATTAGTAATTTGTGATTTTAATTTTTCTACTAACTCATGCTCAGGTGCAAGAATAACTGCAAAAGCTCCATAGAGAGTGTCGGCACGAGTAGTAAATGTTGTTATTTTTTCCGGTGTATTTTTTATTTTAAAATCAATTTCGGCTCCTTCACTTTTTCCTATCCAATTTCTCTGCTGAATTTTTATTTTCTCTAAATAGTTTACCTCGTCTAAATCTTTATCAAGTCTATCCGCATATTTTGTGATAGCTAGCATCCATTGTTCTTTCTCTTTTTTTTCAACTGGTCCTCCACAGCGGTCACACACTCCCCCTTCAGCTTCTTCATTCGCCAAACCAATCTTATCTTTGGGACACCAATTTATTTCAGTCTTCGCTTTATAAGCCAAACCTTTTTTAAACATTTGCAAAAATATCCATTGAGTCCATTTGTAATAAGTTGGGTCAGTGGTGTCTACTTCACGAGACCAATCAAAAGAAAAGCCGAGTTCTTTCAACTGCCTTCTGAAAGTATCTGTATTTTGTTTGGTGACAATAGCTGGTTGTATTCCAGTCTTAATAGCGTAGTTTTCTGTAGGCAATCCAAAGGCATCCCAACCAATTGGATAAAGCACATTACATCCTTCCATTCGACGCTTACGGGAAATAATATCCATAGCGGTATTTGAGCGTATGTGTCCCACATGTAATCCTGCTCCAGATGGATATGGAAACTCTATAAGTCCATAAAACTTTTTCCCTTGGGTATTTTTGGCATTATATATTTTTTTCTTATCCCAAACAGCTTGCCATTTTTTTTCAATTTTTTTATGATCGTAACTTTTCATTTTCATTTACAGAATTTAATATTTAACTGGATTTTCAAATGGTGGATACATTTCAGGGTCTATGGTTCGTTCAAAACATGTTCTGCCTATTTGATGATCCCAAGATTCATTAACTCCACCACCAGAGCCTGGATATGGATAAGAAGACACAGCAACATCACGCCCTTCCATCATAGGAGTGATTCCGCCTTTACCATAATTATATTCTTGCCAGCCTTTTGGCATAGGTAATGCGAAATCAGCACATAATTCAAAAGTTAGTTTAACTCCATCTTTGACATTGTATTCATAGGCTTTACCCTTTTCAAATTCAGGCTCTACTGGAATATAACTGCCAGAAATAGGATTATTTAAATCTTTTAAAGATTCTGGAAGTTTCTCTTTTTGTTGATAATAATTTATCACTTGCCATTGAATATTTTGTAAATCTTGAACTCTTCGTTCGTCTAATCTTAAGGACCTTTGTTCAAATGGACTGCCCATAACACAAAAACTAAAATAAATTAGAAGAACAAAAAGAATAGAAGATTTCATCGTAGCCCAAATTGATATAGACATACCAAACATTTTATCTTTTCCTTTCAATTCAAGCATGTAATAAATACCCACATATAGTGCTACAACTAATACAGCTAAAACTTTAAAAATAAAACGATTTGTTATTTCTCCGGAAACAAAATATTTTACCAGAGTGACAAGATCTATAACTACAACTAAAGAAGATAAAAATAATAGTATATAAATAAGCCACTTTCGTACAAGTTCATCAATAGAACCTAATGTACGACTTTGAGCCTTTTTCCAAAAATACGAAACGATAAGAAATACTGGAAAAAATATAATAAGAGTTGCGAGAGACATACGCATAGATTCGTAATCATAGGTAGAATAACCATATTGATAGTTTGCATTTAAAACATCAGGAAATTTCTTATCTAATGTACTAAAAAAGAGATTTAGTGCCGAAACTACAGACGTAATAAGGGTAATAATAACTCCTAATGACAAAAAGAAGAAACCTAGGTTTAATTTTGACTTGTTAATATCTAAATTTTGTTGTGTTTCCATAAGAAGTATTATATCATAATAATATGATGAGAAACAAAGTGAGGAATATCTCAAAAAAAATTACTTACAGTATCGGTTCTCCAACTTCTATAGTCCTACATACTATTTTTTTTGTTGGTATATTTACTTTAAGTTTATTTGGGGTATCTTTTGAAAACATTCTTCTTGTGCTTACTACTATTGTTTCCCTAGAAGCAATTTACTTATCTATATTTATTCAAATGACAGTGAACAAACACCGAGAGGATTTAGAAGAAGTTTCTGAAGACATTGGAGAAATTCAAGAAGACGTGGACGCTATTCAGGAGGATGTGGACGCTATTCAGGAAGAAGTCGGTGAACTCCAAGAAGATATTGAAGAGATAAATGAGGAAGAAGAATTAGACGAACATGGAGTGGAAATGAAAAAATTAGAACATATTGAAAACACACTTCAAACTCTCTTGAACGAAATTGCGAATTTAAAGAAATAAAAAAGCATAGAAAATTAGTAAAGCTAATTTTCTATGCTTTGCTTCATAAGAACTTTATACTCATGAATTTCGTGTGTTTTTTACTTAAACCATGAGACTCAAATTGAGTTTGTAGAGAAATTAATGTATTAATAGCCATTCTTTTGTTTTTCTGCTTTTGAATAACAGAAAAAATAAAGATTTCATTAATATTCACTACATCCCCTACTTTTAATGTGTGCGAAAAATTTCTGTGGTTAAACTGACTTAAATTTACTTCTTCAACCAAATGTAATAAGAAATAATATGGTTTTCCTACTTTTGTCATTTTTGTAACTTGGTGTATCGATAAAGCAAAAAATTTATCAATACCAATATACTCGACTGACAAATTCTCTACTGTGGAATTTCGGAATTTACCTTGAAATAAAGGTTTCCAAAAAACATAATTAAAACCATTATCTAATAGGAATTTTTTAAATTTTTTCCAATGTCTGCTATTTTGGTACATCTTTCCATCATTAAACAGGAAGTCCAGTCCGGGTTTATAGCAAATTAAATATTTATTTTTGCTTAAAAATTCTGGATTAATATCCATAAACTCGAAAACAGTAGGGACATTTTTAATTTCAAATAATGTATTATTACCAATAAAAAGATTATTGAACTCTGAACCAAAACCAAGTTCAGTCATTTTTAAGTAACCAATACTTAATTGTTCGGATGTTAAATTCTCAAGTTTCATGGTGTGTGTGTTTTGTTTGGTGATCTTCACCCCCTTAAAGAGCCAAAGATAACCAAACAAATACAAATCCACCTACTTTTTAGCATAGAAAACATAAATTGTCAAAAAAAGAGTCCCTTGGAAAATTCCGCAAGGGACTCAGAATTAGGCGTGAACTTGCCGTAATATTTAGTTAAAACGAGTCATTTCTGCATCAAGATCTATCTTCTTAACCTTTTCAACAGTGGGGTAGGGTATCAGTAAATCTTTCTCATTCAGAGGGTCATTTGGATTAGGAACATCCTCAAGACCTGCGACCATAACTGGTGTACCTTCATCAATGTCATTACTTCGTAATATATTTTCCAAATTGGGAGCTACTTTCTTCCAATTATTGTAGATTTTTTCCAGTTCCTCTTCCGAGAAACCAGCATCTTGTAATAGGTCATGAAAAAGTTCCACGACTGAATAGAGGAAAGCTATGTCTTTCATAGTAAATGAAATTATGTAAAATAATTAAAAGTCCTCTACATAATACAATATTTAAATAGAAAATCAATTAGTTGTTTCCCAAACTGCCGTATTCGCTAGTGTTATGGCTCTTCCATTAGAATGCTCTAAAATACACATTTCACCTTGTGATACTTCTCCACCTAAGTCTTTCATTGTTTCTGATAGTGCATGTCCTAGTGATAAAGAAGAAGAATCAATAGCATATGAAGTAAGGATTACAAAAAGAGGATTTGGAGATAAAACTTTTTTCACACTGGCAAGCAATTTCGGTAAATCATTTTCTATCTTCCAAGTCTCGCCTTTTGGACCTCGGCCAAATTTAGGTGGATCCATTATTACAGCATCGTATTTCACACCGCGCTTAGATTCCCTCTCTAAAAATTTCAAAACATCATCTGCAATTATGCGCATAGGTTTATTCTCTAGTCCAGAGAGCTTTTGATTCTCTTGCGCCAAAGCCAAAGATTGCTTTGAGGCATCCATATGTGTGACTTCAGCTCCAGCTTTAAGTGCAAATAAACTCGCAACTCCTGTGTAGCCAAAAAGATTTAAAAATCTTATAGGACGATTGGCTTTAGAAATTTTTTCATAAATAAAATCCCAATGCACTTGTTGTTCTGGGAAAAATGATAAATGTCTGAAAGGTGTCGGCTTCGCAGTCCACCGGATATCTTGATAGCTCATCACCCAGCTATCTTTAATTTCCTTATTCGCAAATCTCCATCCAGCTTTCTCGCCAGATTTAGAATTTAAAAACTTTCCATCCGCATTTTCCCATTCTTTTTTACTTAAAGTCTTTTTCCAAAATGCATCCTCATACGGCCGCACAAAAGTATACTCGCCAAAACGTTCCAACTTCTCACCCTCTCCTGTATCTAGAAGTTCGTAACCCTTCCAGCCAACACTTTCAAAAATTTTAATTTGATTATTTATCATAAAATAATAGAAAGAATAGGTTTACCATTTTTTGTTTCGCCTGTATCAGTAAAACCAAAAGATTCATACAAATGACGAGCAACAGGATTGTTTGTTGACAAGCGGACAACTTTAAAATACTTCTTGGCATATTCTAATGCTGTACTTACTAGCACTTTAGACAACCCTAGACCTCTATATTTCTGTGCTACATAAACGTGGCGCAAACGACCAATAGTACCATCATTATTTTCTATATAAGGATCAATATTCACTCCCGCAAAAGCAATACATTCTTCATTTATAAATAGTCCCCAAGCTTTCTCGCCCCTTTTTTCAAATCTATTTTTTCCATTTTTCCATTCA
>JAUPWJ010000008.1 GCA_030916575.1 Patescibacteria group bacterium
AAACAAAATCTATAAATACAATATTGGAAGACATGGGTAAAAACTTCCCAATGTCGCGTTTACTCGAAGGAGATGTTGGTTCAGGTAAAACTGCCGTGGCAGCTACAGCTTCATACATCACAGTAAATCAGAGGCCGAGTGGGCAAAACTTCGGCAACTTACAAGTAGCCTATATGGCTCCAACTGAAATACTAGCATCACAACATTTCGAATCTTTTATTCAATACTTTAAACACCTACCTATCAACATAGGACTCATCACTGGCTCTGGTTGTAAGAAATTCCCTTCTAAAGTAAACCCTGGTGGATGGACCACAATTTCTCGTGCTCAACTTTTAAAGTGGACAGCAAATGGTGAGATACCAATATTGATTGGTACTCATTCTCTAATTCAAAAAACAGTAAAATTTAAAAACTTAGCCCTAGTCGTAATAGATGAGCAACATCGCTTTGGGACTTCACAAAGAAGAAAACTGGTGCGTAAAGACGGAGTGGCTCCTCACTTACTCTCAATGACAGCAACACCAATACCCCGTACACTTGCTCTCACAATTTATGGAGATTTAGATTTATCACTATTAGAAGAAATGCCAATGGGGCGTAAACCTATAATTACCGAGATAATTACACCTGATAAACGTGATGACACGTATGAAAAAGTTCATAAAGAATTAGAAGCTGGTCGCCAGCTTTATGTTATCTGTCCAAGAATAAACGAACCTGACCCTGAAAAAGAAATGGCTTTAAATGTGAAGTCTGCTGTAGCTGAAGCCAAGAGATTAAAAAAAGAAATTTTTCCAAAATATGAAATAGGGGTTCTACACTCTAAGATGAATAAAGAAAAAAAAGAAGAAGTCATGGCGGATTTTACTGATGGAAGTATTCAAATACTTTGTGCTACATCTGTGGTGGAAGTCGGAGTCAATGTTCCCAATGCAACAGTCATCATCATAGAAGGTGCGGAGCGTTTTGGTCTTGCTCAACTCCACCAGCTTCGTGGAAGAGTCATAAGAAGCAATCATCAAGCGTATTGCTATGTCTTTGCTGATGCAAAAACAGAAAAAACTATGGAGAGATTGAAAGCTCTTAAAACTGCGAAAAATGGTTTCGAACTTTCCGAATTAGACCTAACACTTCGTGGTGCCGGAGAGCTCGGAGGCACAAAACAATGGGGCATCACAGACCTTGGAATGGAAGCTATAAAGAATATCAAAATGGTTGAAGCCGCTAGAACTGAAGCAGTAAGATTAATTGAAGGAGATCCTGAGCTCGTAAAATATCCCCTATTAAAAAACAAAGTCCGCCAAAAAACCGATGAGTTTCACTTTGAGTAAATTATTTCATTAATAAAAGTCCGGCTAGGGCTATAATACTTCCTAGTATTTTTCTTGGGACATCTTCACGCTCTTTTAAGAAAATAGCAGCAGCAATGAAGACAATAACTACTTTAAAAGTTGTAATTGAAGAAACCAAACTTAAATTACCAACTATAAATATGAGAGTTACCCAAGACAAGGCTTGAAAAAACCTTAGTGTCCCTGTAATTAAAATATCTTTATGAGAATATACATTCTTACTTTTTGTTATTAATACGGCTATACCTAAAAATAAACACTGGCTCCACCAAGAAAGCATTGTGCCCGCAGAAAAACCTGTGGTTTTCTGTAAGGCTCTTTCGGCCACTACGACAAAACCTAAAAACACTCCTGAAAGGAGCATCATGATAAAATACTTATCAAATTTAAATCTACCGATTCTGTGTTTTTTGGAAACGACGACAACACCAGCTAAAAGCAAAACGGTCCCCAAAATTTGTGTGGTATTTAATCCTTCACTAAGAAATAAAGTAGATAATATTATTGCAACCGGAGTATAAACATTTCCTATGATTGAAGTTACCCCAGCTTCTATATGTCTTTGTGCAGTATAAGAAAAAACAAAAGTAATTGCTCCAAAGACACCGCAAATCAGAGATAGGACGACTAACTTAAAAGGATTACCAGTAAAGTGCATTGGTTCAAATAGAGGAAGAAAAACACTTAAAATAGTAATGACTAACATTACTTGAAAAGTGAAATTTATCTGCCCTGTATTACCTACATTTTTATTTACAGCAAGCCACCTACGCTGAAGTGGAGAAACACTTGCAGCGATAAAGTAAAATATATAACTAAGAATTATAATCATTAAAGTTTATCTTCAAAAATCAACTCCATGTAAACTAAGTCATAATACTTTCCATCTACTTTGAGTTCTTTGTGTCCTATGCCAAACTCTTTAAAACCTGCCTTCTCATACATCTTTATTGCTCCTTCTTGTGTTGTGGAAACACTGAGGCTAACTCGAGAAGTAATAGGATTTTGATGTAAATCTTTTAGTATTTTTTCTAACAGATTTTTACCAAGCCCTTGTTTTCTATAATCAGGGTCTGTAAAAACTGCGTGTATTTGAGCTTGATGAGTTACTCTACCTGGGAGGTATAAATTACAAGTTGCCAAAGCACGAACCTTATCACCTATTTTTATTACATATGCTTTATAATTTAGATCTCCTAACTTTTCTCTAATCTCTTGCTCTGTCTTTTTTTCTTCTCTATCATAAGATTCACCAAAAGCTATAGGATCAGTTTTAAGTGCAAATAAACGAAAATCCTTCAACTCTTCCCATTGGTCAGGATTTAGAATTTCTACTTCAGGATTTAATTTTTCTATCTTTTTCTCTTCCATTTGTCCGTCCTCTTGGATTCGAACCAAGGACCCCAGAGGTATAAGCTCTGTGCTCTAACCAACTGAGCTAAGGACGGAGTTGTTGGTCAACTTTTTAATACTACAAAATAAAGAGAGTTTTGGCAAAGTTTAATTAACTCGCCACTTCAAGTGTCGCAGGGATTTCCTTCTTTTTTAAAACTATGCCGTGGGCTGAGATAATTTTCTCATATTCTTCTTGTTCAAGAGTTTCTACTTCCATTAATTTCTTTGCTATAGCGTCTAATACTTTTCTGTATTCAGTAAGAACTTTCTCCGCACTTGCAAGTCCATCATGAATAATTCTAGAAACTTCCGCATCGATTTTTTGCGCTACATTTTCTGAATATGCATCATCTTTGCCACCCTCACCCCAAGGACCTCGGGAAGAGCCGTCAGTAAATGCTACAGGACCAAGTAAGTCCGACATTCCCCACCTTGTCACCATTGCTCGCGCTAAATTACTAGCCACTTGTAAGTCCGATGACGGCCCAGTAGTAATATCTCCGAAAACCATTTTCTCAGCCACATACCCACCGAGTGACATTGCAATGTCATCAATAAACTCTTTTTTGGATTGAAGTTTTCTCTCTTCTAGTGGAAGCTTGAGTGTATATCCTCCAGCACTTCCTCGAGCTATGATAGAAACTTTATGAACTGGATCTGCATATGGAAGGACAGATGCTACAAGTGCATGACCTCCTTCGTGATAAGCGGTGATTTCTTTTTCTTTTTTAGAAAGTAAATGACTCTTGCGTTCAGGACCAAGCATTACTTTCTCTATTGCGCGAATGAGGTCAAATTGGAAAACTTTTTTTCTATTCTCACGTGCAGCGAGTATTGCTCCTTCATTCATCACAGAATA
>JAUPWJ010000045.1 GCA_030916575.1 Patescibacteria group bacterium
AAAAGTTCAAAAAGTATTTATACGAGGCAAAGAAGTTTTATAAAAAACATGAAATACGAACCATTTTACAATCCAGAAAAACCTTATGAAGAAAACTTTGAAAAAGGTCCTTATGGAGCTTTTGCCGATGGAGAAATTATAGAAAATGAAGGGGAACTGCAATACGATTTTTTAGGTTTTAAAGTAAATTCTCCTTTTGGTATTCCCGCTGGTCCGCTTTTAAATGGTAAGTTTGTGAAGTCCGCATTAGATAAAGGTTTTGATATTGTTACTTATAAGACAGTTAGGAGTGGAAAATATCCTTGCCACCCTTGGCCCAATGTTTTATCTGTACACATAGAAGGGGATTTAACTTTAGAGAAAGCAGAAGAGAAATTAATTGCAGATACTAATTATGAACAACCAATTTCTATTACAAATTCTTTTGGTGTGCCTTCGAAAGACAGTGAATTTTGGCAGAATGATTTAAAAAATTTAGTGGCAAATACTAAATTAGGACAAATTGTTGTCGGTTCTTTTCAAGGAACAAAAAAAGAAGAACAAAGTGTGGAAGATTATATAAACGATTATAGAATAACTGCAAAAATGCTAAAAGATACTGGGGTCAAAGTTATGGAAGTTAATTTGAGTTGTCCTAACGAAGGCACAAATAATTTGCTTTGTTTTGACACAGAGCGAAGTGTGAAAGTGGCTCAAGCGATAAAAGAAGTAATTGGGGATGTTCCTTTAATTATTAAAATTGCATATTTCAAAGATGATGAAAGTTTAAGAAATTTTATAAAAGAGATAGGACAAGTAGTTCATGGCATTTCAGCTATAAATACAATTGGAGCAGAAATTATAAATAAGGAAGGGGAGCAAGCATTGCCAGGAGAGGGAAGACTTCGTTCTGGAGTGTGTGGACATGCCATAAAATGGGCAGGGCTAGACATGGTAAAAAAATTAAAAAAATTGCGTGATGAACTGGGATATTCTTACACCATTATTGGGGTCGGAGGAGTTACCACAGCAGAAGATTTTTTTGAGTACAGAGATGTTGGCGCAGATATTGTAATGTCTGCAACCGGAGTTATGTGGAATCCGTACCTTGCGAAAGAGATAAAAGAAAAGCTAAGATAGGATATGACTATTGAACAAAAAGTAGCGCGGGCACTTCTAAAGATAGGAGCTGTAGGCTTTGTACCAGACAATCCAATTACTTTTAAATCCGGTATCGTATCTCCAGTTTATATAGATAATAGAAAACTTCCTTTTTATCCCGAAGAGTGGAAAATTGTCATTGATGCTTTTTCTAAAGTTATAAAAAAAGAAAATATAAAATTAGATGTAATTGCTGGAGTTGAAGCTGCAGGGATTCCTCATAGTGCGGGTTTAGGATTTTTTATGAAAATGCCTTCAGTGTTTGTTAGGAAAGTAGCGAAAGACCATGGCACAAAGAAAATGGTAGAAGGGGGAACTGTTTTAAATAGGCATGTTTTACTTATTGAAGACTTAGTGACTACAGGTATGAGCAGTTTAAGTGCTGTAGTAAATCTAAGAGAAGCTGGAGCGAAAGTGAGTAATTGTTTAGTTGTTGTTACTTATAATTTCCCTAGTGCTAGAGAGGCATTTAAAAAGTCAAAAGTTAAGTTACACACGATTACTTCTTTTCCTGTTATTTTAGAGGAAGCAAAAAAGCTTGGAATGATTAATGGAGAAACTCTAGAGAAAGTAGAGAAGTGGTTTAAAGAAAATACTAAATGATAATAATAGATAAATACAATAAAAGAGCAAAAGAAATAAACTCACTTTTATGTGTGGGTCTTGATGCTGATTTTGAGAAAATTCCAAAGAGATTTCTAGATATGGAATTTCCGCAATTTGAATTTAATAAATGGATTATAGAAGAAACCCATGAATATGTTTCTGCATATAAGCCGAATAGTGCATTTTATGAAGCCCGAGGGGACCAAGGCATAAAAGAGCTTAAAATGACAATGGATTATTTGATTTCCAAACACCCAGATATTTTTACAATTCTGGATGCAAAGCGCGCAGACATAGGCAATACAAATAATGGTTATGTAGATTTTGCATATGAACATTTAGGCGCTGACGCAATTACACTTCATCCATATTTGGGAGGGGAAGCTTTGATGCCTTTTCTAGATAGGAAAGATAAAGTTTCTATAATTTTATGTAGGACTTCAAATAGTGGTTCTGGTGAAATACAAGATTTGAAAGTTGATGGGAAAATGCTTTGGCAAATTGTTGCGGAGAAAGTTTCAAAAGAATGGAATAAAAATAATAATTGCATGCTCGTCGTTGGTGCAACTTATCCAGAAGAAATGAAAAAGATTCGTTCCCTAGTTGGAGACATGACTTTTCTGGTCCCAGGTATAGGTGCTCAAGGAGGGGATTTAAAAAGTGTTCTTGAGGCAGGGCTAAACAGCCAAGGTCTTGGGCTTATCATCAGTTCATCTAGAGGAATTATTTTTTCTCCAAATCCCAAAGAAGAAGCACAGAAAATCTGTGAGGAAATTCGTAATTATATTAAAAATTAAAAAATAATTTATTTTAAAAAATGAAGCCGAAAGAATTTAATCCATTAGAACAAAAAACAAATGTAAATGTAAAATGGTGGAAAGAGTACGGAACACCAAAGCCACAAGAAAGTGCAGAAAGTTTTCTTTCTCGAGCTGAGTATAATTTATCTTTTAATAAGTTTTCGGCTGGCCGTGTTACTCAAGAAGAGTTTAAAAGAGAGTTATTAAAGAAATTACCTAGTATTTTAAAGTCAAAACGTGAACATATGGCGGAGAGTGACCTTGCCAAGAACTTAAAAATTCTAGAAGATTTAATTGATGTTTATTATTTAGATAATGATGTTGAAAATAATAAAGTTGATTACTTTTCGGAAACAAATAATGATAGGTCAGTTTTTTCTTATTTTATTGGAGGAGGTAGACAAATCAGTCATCTTTTGGGTTTGTCACATATTGAAAATTCCAAAATTGATAATAAAATTATGGAAGAACTTATTAAGTACAGGTTAAATAATAGAAATATCATACTTTTAGGGGGTGGTCATGGTGCAATGGATTTACTTACAGACGAAGAAATTCCTTTTGCTCCTAATTCTGTTACAAATGTAGACCCTTATATAGTAGATGAATTGATTGATAAAAATTCAAAGAAAATTTATCAATCCATATCAACAAATGCTGAAAGTGAAAATCTTTTGTCTACGCTCAAAGAACGTAATGTGCCTTTAGCAGATGAAGTTTGGGCAAATTTCTCAGTTCCTTTTTATTTAGGTAAAGTTGAAGAAATTCATAAACTTTTTGAAAATATAGATGCTATCCTTGCCCCAGGAGGAGTTTTCAGAGTATATCCTCTTCAGTTAGGTGATATTGAGAAAAGTAAATTGTTTGATACTGATAGTTTTGACAAACGAAAAAAGGCTTGGGTGGATGCAGTTAAAACTTTAGTTAATACTGGGCACTACAATCTGGATGTCTTAGAAGGTAAGGTAATGCATCTGCAAAAACTTCAATAACTACAACAAATAGAAATAAAAAAACAGTGATATTTGACAATATTTTTAAATTTGTTAGTATCTATCTAACTGCACTTTGGCAGTTTTTATATTGGTTTTTTTATAAATATAAACATTATTATTAAAAGTTTAATTAAATTAGTGTTTAGGCCTTAGCAACTGGTTCTCGTATGTTAAGTCTTAAATAGTAATAACAAAAATATGGCAGAAGAATTTAAGAGAGACAAGCCACACGTAAACGTAGGTACTATCGGTCACGTTGACCACGGTAAGACCACTTTAACTGCGGCTATTTTAAACGTGCTTAACCTAGCAGGAAAGACTGTACGTCTTCGAGATGTTAGTCAAATCGACAATGCTCCTGAAGAAAAAGCTCGTGGAATCACTATTAACATTTCACACAACGAGTATGCTACTGACGCTCGTCACTACGCTCACATTGATGCTCCAGGACACGCCGACTACATCAAAACCATGATCACAGGTGCTGCCCAAATGGACGGTGCTATTCTTGTGGTTGCAGCTACAGACGGAGCTATGCCTCAAACTCGTGAACACGTTTTGCTTGCAAAACAAGTTGGTGTGCCAAAAATTATCGTTTTCCTAAACAAGTGCGATATGGTTGATGATAAAGATATGATTGACCTAGTTGAAGAAGAAATCCGTGAATTACTTACAAAGCAAGGATTTGATGGTGCTGGAGCTCCGGTTATTCGTGGTTCTGCATTAAAAGGTCTTGAAGCTAAAGACGTAAATGACGAATGGGCACAAAAGATTCTTGAACTTACAAATGCATTAGATACTTACATTCCAGTCCCTGAACGAGATATTGCAAAGCCTTTCCTTATGCCAGTTGAAGATATTTTCTCAATTGAAGGACGCGGTACTGTAGTAACAGGAAAGATTGAAAGAGGAGTAGTAAAAGTTGGAGAAGAAATCGAAATTGTTGGTATTAAAGATACACAAAAATCAGTTGTTACTGGTATTGAAATGTTCAACAAGAACTTACAAGAAGGTATGGCTGGAGACAATGCTGGAATTCTACTACGAGGTCTTAAGAAAGAAGACATCACTCGTGGACAAGTATTATGTAAACCAGGAACAACTACTCCACATGATAATTTCACAGCTGAAATTTATGTTCTAAAGAAAGAAGAAGGTGGAAGACACACTCCATTCTTCAAAGGTTACAACCCTCAATTCTACATCCGAACTACAGACGTTACAGGTGATGTGACTCTAGAAGAATGAAAAGAAATGGTTATGCCTGGAGATACAGTTAAAATAACAGTTAAATTAGTTACTCCTGTTGCGC
>JAUPWJ010000046.1 GCA_030916575.1 Patescibacteria group bacterium
AAAGCTCCATAAGGACCTTTTTCAAAGTTTTCTTCATAAGACTTTTCTGGATTGTAAAATGGTTCGTATTTCATAATTTTTTTATAAAATTTCTTTACCTCGTAAAAATACTTTTTGTACTTTACCATATAATTCCATGCCTTCAAATGGTGACCATCCGCATTTAGTCTCATAGCCATTCTCACCAACAATATAGGGTACTGTAGGATCTAGTTCTATATAAGTATCAACTTGCTCT
Source organism: Patescibacteria group bacterium (assembly GCA_030916575.1). Classification (GTDB taxonomy): domain Bacteria; phylum Patescibacteriota; class Minisyncoccia; order Phycocordibacterales; family UBA9973; genus UBA9973. Next base: position 239 of record JAUPWJ010000046.1, read on the forward strand.
GGAATATTAAAAATCTTTTTAGGATTTGTATATAAAAATTTTATCACATCTTCTTCTTGAATTTTCCCATCATAAACTGCTTTATACATAAGCCCGAGTGCGGTCTCAAGCCCTGGTACTCCAAAAGGCGGTTTTTCACTTTCTTTTTCCTCTCTTGTATGTGGAGCATGATCAGTCTCCACTATATCAATCGTCCCGTCGTTTAATCCTGTCCACAGTGCATCTATGTCTTGCTGAGAGCCTAATGGAGGCTTCATCATGGCATAGCCTTTCATTTTCAAAACAGCATCTTTAATGAAATATAAATGATGCGGACAAACTCCAGCTGTCACTTTTTGTAAATTCTTTTTAGCTTCTCTGACTAATTCCACTTCGGACTTTTGTGAAATATGGCATACATGCAAAACACGATTGTATTTTTCTGCCATCATGAGCGCTGTTTTTAATTGTTCTCCTTCGGCATGTACTAGTATTGGCTTGTTAGAATCCCAACCTGCAAAAACTTTTTCAATTAATTCTAAGTCTTCGATCAACATCTCCCCTGTCGTATGATTACAATAAATCTTCAAACCGAAAACATGAGGATTATTTTTTACTTTTTCAAACTCTTCAATATTTTTCCCATTAGTTCCGAAATGAAATCCAATATCACAAATGGCTTTTTTTGCGAGCTCAACTTTTTCTTCTAATCTCTCTAAAGTTATTGTCGGAGTCGGATTATTCGGCATATCAATGATAAAAGTAAAACCTCCAGCAATCGCTGCCCGAGACCCAGTATAAAAATCTTCTTTAAGAGTTGCTCCCGGCTCGCGTAAGTGCACATGAACATCAATTAATCCTGGAATTTTTATAAGTGACATATAAAAAGCCTAACATTTTTATAAACAAAAAACACCCCGAACGGGGTGTTTTTTAAAATTTTATTTTCTAGCAGCGATAATAGTATCAGCTACGTTTTGAGGGACAATATCGTATCTTATGAATTCCATAGTGAAACTTGCTCGTCCTTCAGTCATAGAACGTAAGTTAGTCATATATCCGAACATTTCAGATAGTGGCACAACAGCTTTGATAGCTTTGTTCATTCCTCGGTCTTCCATGCCATCAATAAGTCCACGCTTTGAAGAAAGACTTCCTGTGACGTCTCCCATGAATTTGTCCGGTGTAACAACTTCAACTTTCATCATAGGTTCCAAAATAACAGGACGAGCAGAACGACATGCATCTTGGACCGCCATAGAAGCGGCGATTTTGAAAGCCATTTCGTTTGAGTCCACTTCGTGGTAACTTCCGTCCCATAGATCAACTGAAACATTTACCATTTTAAATCCAGCTAGAATTCCACGATCTAATCCTTCTTTAAATCCTTTTTCACAAGGAGCAATATATTCTTGTGGAATAACGCCTCCTTTAATGTTGTTTATGAATTCAAAAGCATCAGAACGCTTAGTATTTTTCGGTAAATCTTCAACTTCTTCTTTAGTTAGTGCTACCATTGGTTTTACTTTAATCTTCACGTGACCGTAGTTACCGCGTCCTCCAGACTGCTTGATATATTTTCCTTCAGCACCTGCTTCGCCTGTAATAGTTTCTCTGTATGCTACTTGTGGCTTACCGACGTTTGCTTCCACTGTAAATTCTCTTTTCATACGGTCAACAATAATTTCCAAGTGAAGCTCACCCATTCCAGCAATAATGGTCTCCCCTGTTTCTTGATCAGTTGAAACTTTAAATGTTGGATCTTCTTGAGCAAGACGATTTAATGCCATACCCATTTTCTCTTGGTCAGCTTTTGTTTTCGGTTCAATACGTAGTGAGATAACAGGTTCAGGGAAAACGATTCTGTTTAGCTCTACTTCATGCGCTTCATCACAAAGTGTGTCTGAAGTAATAGTATCTTTCAATCCAACAGCTGCTGCGATTTCTCCAGCGAAAACTTTTTTCACTTCTTCTCTATCATTAGCATGCATACGAAGAATACGGCCGATTCTCTCTTTACTTCGAGTTCGTGGATTGTAAACATAACTTCCCGCTGCAAGAGAACCAGAATAAACACGGAAGAAAATTAATTGTCCTACGAATGGATCTGTTGCCACTTTGAATGCAAGTGCAGAGAAGGGTTCTTCATCAGAAGCATGACGAACTACAGGCTCATCTGTATTCGGATCAATACCCTCGATTGGAGGAATGTCTGTCGGGGCTGGAAGATAATCTACCACAGCATCAAGCACTAGTTGAACTCCTTTGTTTTTAAGTGCAGAACCAGCAAATACTGGGAAAATTTCATTATTAATAACTCCTTTTCTAAGTAATTTCTTTAGTGTTGCATCATCAGGAATTTTTCCATCTAAATATTCAGTCATCAAAACATCGTCTTGCTCAACGATTTTTTCTATCAATTCATTGTGATATTTTGCTGCATCAGCTTTCAAATTCTCTGGAATTTCTTTTTCAATAACTTTATTGCCCATTTCTCCTTCAAAGTAATATGCCTTCATGCGAAGTAAATCTACTACTCCTTCAAAATTATCTTCTAGGCCTATTGGTAATTGCACGCGAACTGCTTTCTTGGAAAGTCTATCTAAAATAGATTGGTAAGATCTTTCAAAAGAAGCGCCTGTACGGTCTAATTTATTTATAAAACAAATACGAGGAACATTTGCTTCATCAGCATATCTCCAGTTTGTTTCGGATTGAGGTTCTACCCCAGCCACACCATCAAAAACAACAACAGCACCGTCAAGAACTCGGAGAGATCTTTTCACTTCCACCGTGAAGTCAATGTGTCCAGGTGTATCAATAATATTGAAACGATGTTTTAAAGATTTATTAGTTAAATCATAAGTCGGAGTCCAGAAACAAGTGACCGCAGCAGAAGTAATAGTGATACCTCGTTCTCGCTCTTGTTCCATCCAGTCTGTAGTAGTCTCTCCATCGTGAACTTCTCCAATTTTGTGTGATACTCCAGTATAAAATAATACGCGCTCAGTCGTAGTTGTCTTACCCGCATCAATGTGGGCTATGATTCCAAAATTTCTAACTTTTTCTAACGGGTAATCTCTTTCCATGTTTGTCTTTTTAAATTAATAATAAAGGGTAATAAAGTTTACTTTCTTGGCTCCTCGGCTCGGAAATAAAGAAAATCTTTATTTCTCTCACTCTACGTTGCCAATAAAAAAGCGCTCTATGCGCTACAAACAATATACCTTACAAATCTATTTTTTGCAAATAAAAAAGACATTGCTGTATGCACTACAGCAATGTCTTGTTAAAAGCCTAAAATTTCATCAAATGCTAACTCTGGACAAAATGAAATCTTTTGTCT
>JAUPWJ010000047.1 GCA_030916575.1 Patescibacteria group bacterium
GGCTTGTAAGGCGTCATAAAGCTCATTTCCCCTGTAAAAGTGTTCATGAACAGATTGAGGTGAGTGGTAAAGTTGGATGGCTATCACATGACCTCAAACATATTGATTCTCCGACATTTACCCGTTATCTTGAAAGAAACAAACGATATGTCCACCTTATTGCGACAGAGATAGCAAATGAAAAGAACCCAAAAAGTATTTTAAAAATTGGTGATTATCTTTTACTTAAGCCTACGTATTGGTTTTTTCTTACATACGTTCGTCACAAAGGGTTTTTAGATTCTTGGCAAGGATTAGTTTTTTCATTTTTTTCCGCACTTCGTTTTCCACGAGCTTATCTTATATTTTGGTTTAAAAGATAATCAATAGTCGCTAACAATGACTGTTTTTGTTACAATATTGAGGTAATATGAAGTATTTAGTAACTGGTGGGGCGGGGTATATTGGGAGCTTTATGGTTAAGCGTCTCATTGATGATGGCCATACTGTAATCGTGTTAGATAGTCTTGAACGTGGCCAGGAATCAAAAATTCCAAATGCTGTTACCCTTTTTAAGGGGTCTCTCCTAGACAAAGACTTTCTCTCTCAACTCTTTTCTGAGCACACATTTGATGGTGTTTTTCATTTTGCAGCATACATCTCTGTACCTGAATCTGCTAAAAAACCTGAGCTATACTTTAATAATAATGTTGTCTCTTCTTTAAATTTAATAAATAAACTAGTTGAGCATAATATTCATTGTCTTGTTTTTTCTTCTACAGCGGCTGTGTATGGTACACCTCAGATAGTTCCGATCCCAGAAGATCATCCAAAAAATCCTGAAAGTCCATATGGTGAAAGTAAATTAATAGTTGAAAATATGTTGCATTGGTATAGTAAGATACATAGTGCAAAATTTGCTGCACTCCGATATTTCAATGCATGTGGTGCAGCTCTAGATGGAAGTATGGGAGAAAGTCATCAACCAGAGACACATATTATTCCCAATGCTATTGAGGCAGCTATTAATGATGAAGAGTTTGTTTTACATGGAACTGATTATGAAACTAAAGATGGAACATGCGTGAGAGATTACATTCATGTTCTGGATTTAGTTGAGTCACATGTAAAGGCTATGAATTTACTCCATTCTGGGCATGATAGCTTTATTTGTAATATTGGAACAGGAAGTGGATTTACAAATAAAGAAATTTTAACTGAGATTGAAAAAGTGAGTGGAAAAAAGTTAAAAGTTTCTTTTACCGATAGAAGAGCTGGTGATCCAAGTATTTTGACCGCAGATCCAACAATTATGAAAAATGTTTTGGGTTTTGAACCTCGTTACTCAGATATTCATACAATTATCTCTTCAGCTTGGAAGTGGCATACGAATGAGAAGTAATTGTACTATTATTCGTATTTTATGAAAATTGCAGTCAATGTTTCACCTCTTACAGATCCTGGTCATAAGGTGCGTGGTGTTGGATTTTATCTGACACACCTTAAAAGAGCACTAGAGGAAAATAATAACTCACACTCAATATCTTTTTTTAAATCCGAAGAGGATATTGATAGAGATATTGATATAGTACACTATCCATATTTCGATCCATTTGTTCTTCAACATAATTTTAAAAAATCATATAAAAAAGTGGTAACAATTCATGATCTCACGCCTTTAGTTTTTCCAGAACATTTTCCTGTTGGCATCAAAGGTAAGCTAAGATGGAATATAAATAGACAACTTGTTCGAAATCTTGATGCTGTTATCACAGATTCTATCTCATCACAAAAAGATTGTTTGAGATTTTTACCGCTTTCAAAGGAAAAAGTTAGTGTTGTTTATTTAGCTGCTGATGAAAAGTTTAAAAAGATAGAGCTCGATGAAAAGAAAAAACAAGCTTTAGTGAGTAAATTCAAGCTTCCGAAGGAATTTTTACTTTACGTTGGAGATGCAACATGGAATAAGAATCTACCAAATTTGCTGACTGCGGCAACAGAGCAGAACATATCTCTTGTTTTAGTTGGTAAAACATTAGCACAAGAAAAAGTCCTTGATCATCCGTGGAATAAATCACTCTTGCAAGCACGCGAAATAATTAAAAAATCTAAGTGTATTTACTCAATTGGGTTTGTTACTGATGAAGAACTTACTCAACTTTACAATTTAGCAAATGGCCTTTGTATGCCTTCGTATTATGAAGGATTTGGATTACCAATTGTGGAAGCCATGCAGTCGGGATGTCCTGTCCTTACATCTGACAAAGGTTCTCTCTCTGAAGTAGGCGGAGATGCAGTTTTATATGTAGATCCTTATAATACAGTAAGTATTGCAGAAGGGATGAAAAAACTTTTAACAGATTCAAAAGTAAGATTTGATTTGCAAAAAAAAGGATTTGTGCAAGCTCAGAAATTCTCATGGGGAAAAACAGCGCAGGACACTATTAAGGTATATGAAAGTATCATTTGATAATAATAAATTACTTTTTATCTTTCTTACCTTTTGTTTATTATTTTGGAGAATTTTTCTAATAATTCCACTTGCAGTTGGATATAAATATATTGCTCAGATACCACACTATATTGGCAAAACTCCTTGGTCTAATTTTGACGGTTCACATTATTTAGAAATAGCAGCACACGGATATATAGGCTATCAACAAGCATTTTTTCCATTTTTTCCTTTACTTATAAATTATTCTTCAAAATTTATAGGTCATGATTTAGTACATGTTTCATTATTTCTTACACATGGCTTCTTTTTGATTGCTCTTTTCTTTTTTTGGAAATTAATGCGTTTGGATTATTCACAGAAAACGAGTATATGGATAATAATTTTTGTATTTGTGTTTCCTACAGCTTTTTATTTTGCTTCGGTGTATACAGAGAGTCTTTTTTTTGCATTAGTAATAAGTTCACTTTATTTTGCTCGAAAAAAACAATTTTTACTTGCATGTATCATAGCTGGCTTGGCTAGTGCTACCCGCATTGTAGGACTTTTTATAATCATTCCACTTATTATCGAGATATATAATTCAATACAGTTAAAAAAAATACATAGTGAATTTATAAAAAGTTATTTACCTTTAGTTATTATCCCTTTTGGTCTCATTGCATATATGATTTATTTGCATATCGTATATGCAGATCCACTAATGTTTATGCATGTTCAACCTGGATTTGGCGCAGGAAGAAGTGGGGGCGAAATTATATTGATTCCTCAGGTTTTGTGGAGATATTTTAAGATCTTGATGACAGTTTCTCATGCTTCTCTTACATTTTGGGTCGCAATACTTGAGCTTGCCTCGTTTATCGGTTCAATAATTGTGCTTCTTTTTGCACTAAGGAAAAAAATCAGATTGAGTTATATTCTTTTCTCAATTTCACTTATATTGTTTCCATCACTTTCTGGTACACTTTCCTCAATTCCACGGTATATAATTATTGTGTTTCCGCTCTATATCTTTTTTGCATTACTTGATATAAAGATACGTATCCAATTAATAATTGTATTTTCAACAATTCAGATAATACTTGCATCATTATTTCTACGAGGTTATTTTATTTCATAAAATGAGACAAAAAGTACAAAAAATTATTACTCATCCACTTATATCTGGAAGCACAGTAATCTTTATTGGATCATTTATCGCTAGTTTGTTAAATTATTTTTACAACATTCTTATGGGAAGAATGTTGAGTGAGAAAGATTTTGGACTATTAATCAGTCTTACTTCAATTTTAATTTTAGTTAGCCTTTTTAGTTCCTCATTTGCAAATGTTTTCACAAAATTGACCGCTGAAGATGCTGTTCACAAAGGGAAGTCACGCTACGCAATGATAATCACACAGGGTGGAAAGTATATTTTTTACTTTACATTCATCTTCTCTATCCTCTATTTAGTTGCCACGCCAATGTTGATGAGTTATTTGCATATTAAAAATGGAGAGTATGTCATTATTATTCTTTTAGCTATGATCGGTACTCTTTTACTTTCACTTCCTACAGGAATTCTTCAAGGGAAACTCAAATTTTATTCGCTTTCATTTGTGCACATTGTTCAACCGTTCATTAAAATATTTTTTGCATTACTTCTTGTCTCAGCAGGACTTGCTGTTACAGGGGCGTTATCAGCAATTGCGTTATCGATGATTGTACCTGCAATAATTTTAGGGTTTATTTTACTGAGAAAATCAAAAAAACATGAGTTAACAGTAAAAGAAGAAGGAGAGTTTCGGTCAAAATTTACACATTATTCCTACACTTTTTTTCTAGCAGGTATTGGCACAGCACTTCTTTCAAATACGGATATCATCTTAGTACGACATTATTTTCCTGAGGTTGTTTCTGGACAATATGCAGCATTGTCACTCATGGGAAAAGCAATTTTTTATCTTACAAATCCAATAAATTTTGTATTTTTCCCTTTGATTGCTCAGAAAAAGGAAAGAAATGAAAATCTTCTACCTACTGTAGCACTCGCTCTTATATTAATTTTAGGAAGTTCATTATTTTTATCTGCTATTTATTTCTTTTTTCCATCACTTATTCTAACGTTATTTTTCCCATCCGAGAGCTATAGAGTGCTTGCTCAGTA
>JAUPWJ010000048.1 GCA_030916575.1 Patescibacteria group bacterium
AACTAGCACGAACTGGCATATCAAGACGTAGCCCAACATTGAACTTAGAATGCTGAAGCATCTTGAGCTCACTTGGACCTTCTATAAGTGGAAAGATTTTAACACCCTTGTGTTGCATATCATCTATGAGATTAATATAAGCGTCATTTTTAGGTCCACTACAAAGAATCCGAATATTCGGATTAAATTTATCTTGCTCCAACATTCTTTTTATAAGCCAGAGGTCATTGTAAGAAGAAGTCTCTAAGTGAGCACCTTCACCAACAATAGCCATGACCACTTCTCGATTTTGGTTAACTTTCATTGGATAATGGTAAAAGAACTTACCCAAGTAGCCGGTCTTCTTAATTACACTGTCAGCTAAATCCATCAAATCCTCCAAACGCTCTTCAATAATAAAAGGCATAAGTATCTGGAGTGAAGTTCCAAATTTTTCTGTAAGATACTTAATATTATAAATATTGTGACCTTCTTTAATAATCAAATCTCCATCACGATCGTAGTCAAAATACTGAGTATTAAATTCTTTTGAACCTAATTTCCATAATTTCCTAGATGCTGTTGGTCGTTTGTTGTTACCCATTTTTTTATCTATTTTCTTTGACATTTTTTAATGAAATCAGTATAACAACTTTGGAAATTTATGCAAGGTTTTTTACTCCTTATTCTTTAAGTATATTTTTAAGAATTCTTCTTTGAACATAAAGAAGTTATCATCTAGAATTGATTGCCTGATTTTATTTACCAAGTTCACTATAAAGTGTAAATTATGAATTGAAGCTAGTGTTCCAGCTAGCATTTCTTTTCCGTGAAATAGATGAGCTACATAACTCTTTGTGTAGTTTTTACATGTATAACACATGCAATCTTTCTCAATAGGTTCAAAATCATCTCTGAATTTTTTATTCATTATTATTATCTTTCCATTCTTTGTATAAATAGTTCCATTTCGTCCAAGTCTTGTCGGTGCTACACAATCAAATAAATCCACACCATTCTCTATGCCCATAAATAAATCTTCAGGCTCACCTATGCCAAGTAAATGCCTAGGCTTTTCTTCCGGTAATATTTCATTTACCCATTTTACTGCTGTGGACATATCTTCTTTCGCAAAAGACCCTCCAATTCCAAATCCATCAAAATCCATCCCTCCGATAAACTCTGCAGACTTTTTCCTTAATCCTTCATCTCTTCCACCTTGAACTATACCGAATAACGCTTGGGGAAATAGAGAAACAAGCTCAGGCGAATGGTCTGGCCGGGATAGGGACCCGGAAGTCCGAGGACCTGAGAATGAGCTTTGTTTCTCTGTTTCCAACTTCTTATGCTCTTCTAAGCTTCGCTCTGCCCATCTGTGAGTTCGTTCTAATGCTTCTCCTTGATATTTTAAATCCTCAGCAGGACTGGTACATTCATCAAAAGCAAAAATAATATCTGCACCTAAATTGTGCTGAATCTGAATTGATTTCTCTGGAGTAATATAATGGATACTTCCATCTAAGTGTGATTTAAAAGAAACACCATCTTGTCCTATTTTCGCAAGTCGTGGAGCATCCGAATCATCAAAACGCTCTGGAATCATAAGTGACGGATCAGTGACTTTCACTACTTTTGAAATATCTTTTCCGTAAGCAGCACCGAGAGAAAAAACCTGGAAACCCCCAGAATCTGTCATGGTAGGACCACTCCAGTTCATAAATTTTCCAAGACCTCCCGCAGAGTGGACAATTTCATCTCCAGGTTGGAGATATAAGTGATAAGTATTTCCGAGGACTACTTGAGTACCAGCTTCACGCACTTGTTCAGGGTTTAGTGACTTCACAGTTCCTTTAGTCCCCACGGCCACAAAAGCCGGAGTTAAAATTTCTCCATGAGGAGTACTTAATACTCCTGCTCGCCCCAAGAATCCATTTAATTTTTTTTCTATTTTAAAATTCACAATTATTTTTTAACTTCTACAAATTTAATTTCTTGAATATTTACTGGAGACACAAATAGTGCTTTAACAAAAGAATCCCTTGGGTCAGAAATAACTTTTTCAAATACAGCTACAGTGTATGGGGTAATCCCTGGTAAGACTGCTTCTGCTTTATCTATAATAGTAAAATCTCTCGGAACATTTATTTCAAAATTCCCTCCTCCTCGTCCAATAGCTTCCAGATATACATCACTACTTCCAACTACTACTTCAGTCTTCTCGCCAGCTGTTGAAAATAGCAAAACTTTTGAAGAATTACCGTATACTTCCACAATCTTACCCAACGGCACTCCACCTTTCGCAAAAACCAAATTCCCAACACTTATGCCAGTCTTTTCACCTATATCTATAACCAATGTATCAAAGACGGATTTACGTGGTTTAGATAAAATACCAGCTATAATAAAACTCTCTTTATTCTCCCCCATTCTGTCTAGTGACTCTTTTAATTTTAAATTCTCATCTAAGATAGAATTATAATTTGCCAGTGTTGCATTTTTCTCATCCAACTCTTTTCTTAAATTTTCATTATCTAAATAAACATTTTTTTTAATTCTAAAATAGGCTCCAAAATTAGAAAAATTTTCTCCTATATTATTACCCAAGGTTATAAATGGCCGAAATACTGCATTTGCTCCGACAGATAAAATACGGAAAATACCTTTTTGAAAATAAATTATAAATACAAAAAGAATAATAAAAATAAAAATACGAAAATACTTCTTTCTTTTTAATTTTTTATCTAGGTGGTAACTCATCTTGATTACCAATCAATACTTCTTTATAAAATGGAATATTATCTAGTATTATTCCTGTTCCTCGAGCTACAGCTGTAAGAGGATCATCAACAACGAAAACTGGGATTTTTAATACGCTTTGTAAAAGTCTGTCTAGCCCTGGAAGTAATGCTCCTCCGCCCGAGAGGGCAATACCACGGTGCATTATGTCAGATAAAATTTCAGGTGGAGTATTTTCCAAAACATCTTTAACTCCCTCCACAAATTCTTTTACTGAAGGAAGTAATGCTTCACGAATGTCTGAATCAGTGACGACGACTTCTCGAGGAAGCCCTGTAAGTATATCTCTGCCACGAACTTCTGTCTCCATATATTCTCCAGGGATTACAGAACCGATAGATATTTTAACTGCTTCAGCTGTAGTCTCTCCGATTAAGATTTTAAATTCATCACGCATATAAGCCATGATGTCATTGTTTAGTCTATCCCCCGCGATTTTTATATTTTTTGATTTTACAATTCCAGAAAGTGAAATTACAGCAACGTCTGTAGTCCCCCCACCAATATCTATAATCATAGAACCCACAGCTTCTTTAATAGGTAGGCGTATACCTATAGCCGCTGCCATAGGCTCTTCTACTAGGTAAACCTCTCGAGCTCCTGCAGAACGAGAAGCGTCATACACAGCACGAGTTTCAACATTTGTAGACCCTGATGGCACACCGACGACAACTCTAGGACGCCCTAATTTTTTAGAAAATTTATCTGCTTTATTTATCAAATAAGAAAGCATTTCTTCGGTGACTTCAAAGTCTGATATCACTCCATCAACCAATGGACGCACGGCGCGAATATGCCCTGGAGTTCGGCCAAGCATTTCTTTAGCTTTCGCACCTACTGCGAGGACTTGATTGGTCTTTATATTTACTGCCACCACAGAAGGCTCGTTGATAACAATTCCATGCCCCTTCAAATACACTAGGGTGTTTGATGTCCCTAAGTCTATGCCGATATCATTTGAAATGTATTTGTAAAATTTATCAAACATTTAAATTAATTTTTTCTAATTTTTATTTGTTAAAACTTTTATTAATTCTTCTCTGGAAATTACACTACCCTTTTCTTCAGTTCTTTTCTTTACCTCAACACCATTTTCTTTCAAACTTCTTGTAGATACTACAACCCTATAAGGCATACCGAGCAAATCCGCATCAGCAAATTTCTCCCCTGCCATTATTCCAACTCTGTCATCAAACAAAACTTCAATATTTTTCTTCACCAATTCTTCGTAAACTTCATTTGCGGATTTTATAACTTCTACATCTTCTCCCAAAGAAAGTAAATGAACTTTGAATGGTGCAATAGATTCTGGCCAAATGATTCCCTTATCGTCAGAGAGAACTTCCACAACTGTACCCATGAGTCTAGCAGGACCTATTCCATATGAGCCCATAAATGCAGATTTCTTTTCACCTGCTTCAGTTTGATAAGTTAGGTCCAGTGCGTCTGAAAATCTTGTACTAAGTGTAAAAATATTGCCAACTTCTACCGCTTTATTCTCTACAAGCGACTCTTTTGAAAGTCCTAGGCTTTCTATAACTTCATCGTTGTAAACCTCTTTATTAATAGCTATACCCTTATTTTCATCTACATATATTATGTCTTCCCCTGCAGAAGTAATAGTTTGAAATTCATGGGAAAACTTTGAAAACATTCCACCAGAGGCAAAGGTTAAATAAGTAAGGTGGCCGATGCCAGCTCTTTTAAAAATATTTACATAAGCTTGTTTGCACTTCTCATAAAATTCTAAATGTTGTTCTTCATCTTTAGAAAATGAGTATAAGTCTTTCATGACGAATTCACGAGTCCGCATAATACCGCTTTTAGCCCGTGTTTCATTTCTAAATTTAGTTTGAAATTGATACACTGAAAAAGGTAAATCTCTATAAGAATTTAAAAAACCTTTTAACATTTTTGTTATCGGTGCTTCATGAGTTACAGCCAGTCCGAGCTCTGTATCATTTTTTAATTTTGTTTTAAACCAAATATCAACTTCAGCATCACTCCACTGATTTGTAGGCTCCCATGTTTCCTTCTCTTGAAGAGATGACATGACTATTTCTTGTCCCCCAATTGCATTCATTTCCTCACGAATAATATTTTCAATCTTTTTCATCACCTTTAAACCCAAAGGTAAATACGAATAAACCCCTGCCATTTCTTTATTAATAAAACCTCCACGGATGAGGAGTTCAGCGTTTTTGGACACTTCATCGGATGGAGCTTCCTTCCTTGTTTTAGTAAAAAGTTGTGATTGCTTCATAAAGCTATCTTAACCGAAAAAGGCTTTTTTAGCAAAGAAGGCATAAAATCGTTATATAATAAGATTTGCAAAAGTCTGAACAATCTGCTAGAATTACTTTTATGCAAAAAGAGCAAAATATTAAGGAAAATAGTGATGTAAACATTGAAGCCATGTTCGAAGCAGGGGCTCATTATGGCTATTCTAAGACCAGAAGGCACCCATCTGTATCAACTTATATACATAGTACAAAAAACAAGACAGATATCATTGATCTTGAGAAAACAAGTGCTCTATTACAAAATGCTACAGAATTCATAAAAGAATTAGGTGCAAGAAATAAAGTTGTCCTTTTTGTGGGGACAAAACCAGAAGCTAAAGAAATTATCAAGAATGCTGCTTTATCTCTAAATATGCCGTATGTTATAGAGCGATGGATTGGAGGAACAATTTCTAACTTTGTTGAAATCAAAAAAAGAATTACAGAACTTGAAAATTACCGCAAAGACAGTACTACTGGTGGACTTGAGAAATATACAAAGAAAGAAAGAGTTGTTATGTCAAAGAAGATGGACAAACTTGCAAGATACTACGGAGGTTTAGTTGGCGTAAAGAAAACTCCTGATGCATTATTTATCATTGATGGTAAAGAAGAACACATTGCTTTAACTGAAGCTATGAAAGGAAATGTGCCTGTTATCACCCTTATGAACTCTGATTCTAATATCAAAAATGTAGACTACCCTATCATCGGCAATGACTCTGCTATCCCATCTATTAAATTTTTTACTACTTCAATCGTAAACGCTTATAATGCTGGTACAAAGTCTGTACCAAATAAAGAAGCCTAAAACATATGACAATTCAAATAACAACAGAGTTAATAAAAGAACTCCGCGATGCTACTGGCATTTCAGTAATGCAATGTAAGCGTGCATTAGAAGAAGCTGAAGGCGACATGACCAAAGCCCTAGCTATATTAAAAAAGACTAGTTCTGATATTGCTTTAAAGAAAATGGACAGAACTGCAGCAGATGGAGCTGTGATGATAAAAGAGAGTGGAAACAAGTCAGTATTACTTGCATTACACTGCGAAACTGATTTCGTTTCTAAAAACGAAGACTTCACTACCCTACTTTCAAAGCTTGTAGACTTAATACTTGAGAAAGGTATGGATGAAATGAAAGCTATGTCTAAAGATTTGATAGACCCTATTATTCAAAAAACAGGAGAAAAAATTGAGCTTGGTGATGGATATATCGTAGAGGGCTCTGTTTTGGGTAATTATGTTCACAATAATAAAATCGGTATCATTGTATCATTAGAGGGCGGAGACAAAGATCTTGCTCGTGATATAGCCATGCATATAGCCGCTATGAAGCCTGAATACATAACTCGGGATGAAATCAATGCAGAAGCTACTAAATTGATTACTGAAATTTTTGAAAAAGAAGTAGCAAGTATTGATAAGCCGGAAGAAATAAAGAAGAAGATGTTAGAAGGAAAAATAAATACATACTTTAAAGAGAAGACCCTTCTAGAGCAAGCATTTATCAAAAATGGAGATGAGACAATAAGCCAGTTATTAGACAAAAATAAAGCAAAGATAAAGGAAGTAAAGAGGTATTCTATATAAACAATGACTACTCTATTAATTTTATTTTTTATATCACTTGTGGGAATTGTCTTCATGATTGGTAAAAAGATGATTTTCTTAAAGAATAATCAAGTTATCATAGAAGAAGGCTATACTTTCGGTGCACCACACATAGATGAGATAAAATATGTTACAGTAAAGAAGTTGAAGGAATATGGATATATCTTAGTTGTCACCACTATCCGATTTTCAATGAAGTCTTCAAAATTTATCAAAGATACAAGTGAGGTAGTGTATAGAAAGATTAAAGACAAGTTATTGAAAAGTAAAAATGGTATAGAAGAAGAAGTTAGTGATAAGAAAGAAGTTTCAAAATTTCTTAAGATGGTGTCAGAATACAAGCATAAGTTAAATAGAATTAAGCATAAGATAAAAGAGGAGGAAGGAATTTAAAGAATATAAGCCGTGTTAGCTGTTTTGGTAGGTCAAAGACATAAATAAGCCGCCTTAGCTCAGTTGGTAGAGCTACACTTTTGTAAAGTGAGGGTCCTCGGTTCGAGTCCGAGAGGCGGCTCAACAAAAATCTCAAACTAAGAACTTGGTTCAGAGTTTTTTGATTTTTTAAAACTATCAGGTAATTGATACAAATTTGCAATTTTCTCCTTACTAATTTTCACCAAATTAGTAGAATTATCGTACCTAGTTTGTCTTAAATATACTTCGTATTCTGCTTTAGCTAATTTAGATATTAAATCACTCAACATATTTCTTTTCTGCATATCATCAGAAAATTGACCAGTATAATTCCCTACTTGTTGATTAATCAAAAGGCCTAAATTTATAACCATATCACCTATAGGACCGCCACCATTAACCAACATATCTGCCAATTTAATTTTGGCTCTTTGAGCCAAATCTTCATCATTAAAATCTATCTTTTGTTCTTTCAACTTATCCATAACAAAAGAATGGACTTCTTCTTCTAAATTTTTCAACAAGTCCTTAATTGCTTTTTGTGTATTTATATTACCTTCATGTAATTCATACAAACGTTCAAGCTCGCCTTTTAAGTTATTTTTTTCTATACCCAAATTGTTAATTGCCTCCATTAAGGCAACTCTATCTTGTTCTTGTTTAATTTCATTTCTTACTAAATAAAAAAGCTCCTGTTGCTTCGTATCCTTTGGATTATCTACATAGGTCTTATTATTCAATTCTTTAATAAGTAAATCTTTATCTGATTGCAAAGATATGTAATTTGATATTTCTTTTTTATCTATTTTATTTTCTATTGGTGGCACAGGAGTTTGCCCTATACTGTGTGCAGATAAGCCCACCCCAACAGCTAAAACAATGTTTTTTAAAAATGATTTTTTTTCCATAAATTTATTTACACTTCTTAAGTCCGAGAGGCGGCTCCAGAAAATTATTTATCTATAGGATATTTATCTTTAAGTAGTATAAATCTCTCAGAACCAGAGTCGGATTCAGCACTAGCTAAAGCTTCAGATTCATTTGTTGTATCTAAACTATTATTTAAAGAAACAGCACTATCACTTATTTTTTTAGAAGTAGAAGGAGTAGTAGATAGCTCGATTTTATAACTTATACCATTAGGAGCAAGTACTGATTTCCCTAATTTCAATTTACCTTGTTTTACTAGTATAATCTGTTCTTTAAACCATTCATTAAAGTCAAAAGATTCAACTGTGTTTTCTTTATGTTCTTGTTCTTGTTCTTGTTCTACTCCTTGACTTACTCCTAAACTAGTACGCGCCAAAACAGTAACAATATCATCCTCTTCAATATTTTTGGCAAAATCAGCAGCCAGTGTCCTACCTGTTTTTTTTGCAAATAGTATACCTAGTTCAGTGAGTTTAGCTTTGGGCATTGTATCTAAATCTCTAGAAGTCATCTCCTCTCCGACAATCCCAGCCTCTTTCAATAAATCAACAAAGTGCGCCTTATTAAGCTTAATGTCTTCAGCGTCTATTTTTTTTCCAGTTTCATATTCTTTTTCTTTTTTTAAGGCAGAAGCCATTGATATTGTCTCTGTATCTACATCTTTTTTTACTTCTGCTGATATTTCTGTCTTAGTATTTTTACTTGCATCAATAGGTGGTGGATTAGACCCTTCAGCATTAGCTGCAACAACTGCACCTAGAGATACAACTCCTATAGCTATTTTTTTCTTTTTGTTGTGTATAAAATTACCGAATTTTTCAAACATAAATTTTTTATATTAAATAATAACACTATAATAACACCTGTATTATAACAGTTTCTAGAATAAAGGCTATTGTGGTGGATTCTACCAGGTTTCCTTCTTAATCTGCCAAATTTCGTCTCCAATACGCTTTTGGACATCATCTAAGTCTCGCATGAGTTGCTCTTCTTTTTGTTTTTCTTCCCCCACAAGCTCCTTGGAGAGTTTCATTTTCCCTATTACTGCAAGCTCAGCTTGAATATCTCTGTGTAGTATTGCGAAACCTCTTTTGATGGATTCTTCAGCATTTCGTATTTCATTTTGAAATTCTAAATACTTCTTACGTCCATGATGGTAATGATAAATTATAAATATAATTAAACCGATAAGTGCTAATCCTAGAAGGATAATTACAAAAAGATAGATAACTTCATAACTCAATCTATTTGCGCCAAATTGTATTGCAGTTTTCTCTACTGTTATTCTCTCTTGTGGTGAAGGTGGACTCATGGTCTCACCTTTTTTGCTTTGCGTCCAAAGCAGAAATTCTCCAGCTGGCAAGAACTTATTATGCCTATAAAACCAATTTCCATCTTTATCAGAAAGTACATTATAGCTTAATGTTTCTCCGGATATAAGATTTTGGAAATATAGGACAACTTCTTGCTCTGGTATATTTGTTTTTCCACCAATATAGAATATTTCTTTATTGGAAATATTTTCGGAAACTGTATCAATAAGTGGTGGTGCAATTTCTGTAGTCTGTGCCTTCACAGAGTTGAATGATAAAAAGGATAATAAAATAAATAATACTACAAGTGTGCTAGCACCATATTTTTCTCTATATTTTTGAAGCTCACTCAGTTCGCGAGCAATATCTTCTGGAAGTTTTTTACCACCATGAGCCAAAATAATTCTCTGTCTCCACCTCCAAACTCTATACGCACCATAGAGCAAAACAAGTAACAGCAAAATACCTATACCAAATGCCAAGATCCAAGGCAATGTAACTATGCCTCGAATTCGAACTCCATTATCTCCCATAAAACCAAAAATAAGATTAGTAATTGTGAGATGTTTTTTTATTTCTCTTACATTTTGAGCTTTATCAAAAACACGCACAGTCACATCATATGAGCCTTTAACTAATTTTGGAATCACATAAGGACTAGTAGCTTCAACATATAAAGATGCTCCACTACCCAATACATTTATAGCATCTGTAGAAAGAGGTTCTATTTTTATTTCATAATAATCCACACCAGAGAGTTGGTCTGTGGTAGCAAATTGCGCCACTGGGCTTGTACTAGCTGTACGAGAAGAAGGTAATATATCAACCGGGAAAGGAGAAGGTGGTGTGGCATCTATATTTATAGCAAAATGAGTTGTCCCACCCCAAAGTCCATCTCGTAATGCCTTTATGTGAAAAAAAAGTTTTCCATCATCTAAGTCATTATAAGCTACAGATTTTAGAGTTCCTTCAGAAATATTATCTGGTTCAGAAACTGGGTCATTATTTAAAATATAACTAAAACCACCCACTTCTCCTGCTTCATTGGCAAAACGAAGTATAACATTCTTGCTTTGATACCAGATAGATTGATCTGAGTGTGTTTCAGAAACCACAGTGGGTCCAGCAGGTGGAGGAAGCCTAAATTGATAAACAGCGTTACTTGCCTGACTTAAATCTTTAGTTGCAAGCCCATCATCTAAATATATTTCGGAGTCGTCTTTAAAACGAACAATACCCTCACCTGTTGATTTAACACGAAAAGTAATATTGGTTATTACTCCAGAAGAAACCACGATTCCTCCAGGAACTCCACCCTCTAAACTCATAGTGCCTTTACTATTATCAAATTTAGGAGGAGAAGCCCAGACACCAACAATAGATTTACCAGTTGAAGGAGATACGATTTGCAACTTATCAGCTGGATACGAAAGGAAAATCTGCATTGCATTTACAGATTTGCCTTTTGTATCTAAAAGCACTGCAACATTAAAAGTAGAACCAACAGAGAAAGTCCCAGCAGAAGGAGATAAAGACAATGAAGAAGCTAAAATTATTTTAGGTAGAAATAAAACTGTAAGGATTAATATTAAAAAATAGCGCTTCATATTCTCAGCTTGAGCTTGTCTTTATTATACCTAATTACTTTCCAAATTAAAAGAACTAAAAATACAATTAATAAGAAAATGAAAATAAACTTACTAAAAAGTCTCATAGGCATCTTGATAGTATTAATGCTTTCTAAGTCTGCATTGTTTACTGCCCGCAATTCTATTTGCCAAATACCTTTCTCATAAACAACTGGATTCTGGGCCTCTACCCAAGGTGAAAAAGAGAAATACTTTTTGTATCTAATTTGTGTTTCTTTAATACCAGACTCTTTATCTATAGCATTAAAAACAACTAGATTATTATTTTCATTTGGATTTCTTACTGTTGTAAGACTTACTACTGGTGGCGTAGTATCTTTTAATAGTTCTTCCTTCTCTTTTTCTAAAGTAACAACTTTAGCATTTTCTACAATTGATAATGTAATTGCTGAAGACTTTGAAACATCAGCTGTACCCTTTCCATCTGCAAGATATACATTTTTTTGAGTGAAACTAATTTCTGACTTTCCGACTGAAATAGCTTTAAAATAAATTTTTAAAATATTCCCTGCTTTTCCTTCATACCCACTCAAAATACCACCGGAAATTTGTATCTCTCCATCTTTCACTAAAGATGGTTCAGATTGCCAAAAGTCCACAATAGAATTCGCATTGTTAAAATTTAAAAGTTTTAAATTATTTTTATTGTAATTTATTTTTAAATCAAGAGCATTAATTTTACTGGTTGCATCTAGCTTTACTTCTACTACAAATTCTCCACCCGGAGAAATGGATGAACTAGGTCCTGTAAAATACAAATTACTCATAGCAAAAGATGTTTTACTAAATAATAAGAAAAGAAGGATAAAAAAACTTATTTTAACAAAACTATTAAATTTTATTTTAAATAACATAATTAATTTAAAAAGTTAAAAATCCCAATAATAAAACATTATAGATATATCTTTGATATCTAATACTCCGTCTTCAAAAAGATCATAAGGTTGTTGGTCACTACTAGATTTATCAAAGTAATACAATAAAATACTTAAGTCTTCAATATTTACTAAACCATCACAGTTAAAATCAGCAAATTTACATTCCCCACTAGGATAAAGTGGTAATGCTGGTAGTGGATTATATTCCAATCCATTACCCCCACCGCCCCCACCATCGATAGGGTCTACAGGAGGCGTCACTAGCTCTTCCGGAAAATAAAGAAAACCAATTCTCCCAATAAAAGCTCCACTTAAAGATTCACCGATAGCATTCTCCCCGATACTTGATATCAACTGGAAATTTGATGAAGAAGAAAGTCCCCCTCCTAAGTTAAGAGTTGAATTTTCAACTTGAAAATTAGTAGAGGATAAATTTTCTGCTTGAACTTTTGAGAATACAAAAAATAATACGAAAAACAAAAAGAACAACAATATAGAAGTATCCCGAAGGTGTTTACGACTATGTTGTTGTTCTTTTGTGTAAAACACTACTATATTATAGCGTTTTTTTTCTTTTCAAACTAGTTTGCAGCTGGTGTAGTATTGTTTGCTGCGCCGATATTGATAGGAGCGATTTGCACTATCTTACCAACTGAAGGTCGGTATAAAATAGCCTTTTGTGCAGTAGTATAAATCAAAACTTTGTCATCTTTAAGTGCACCTGAGAAGAATGGCTGAGCTTTTAGAGCTTCAGGGTCAGAAACAGTCGCTATGGTAGGAGTCTCTCCTTCTGGAAGAAGAACTAGATTACCTACTTCTGCTACTAATTTCTTAACCTCAGCTTGAGCTACATCTTGTGGACTTTGTGTAAGTTGGTAATATTTATAACCAAAATATACTGTTGTAGCAAGTAAAATCACGATTAATGCAATAACTGGCCTATTATTTTTCATAAAATTCATATAAAATTATTTATTAAATTTAACTAAATCGACTTATAATAGACCTATTATAACAAACCTATTCTACGATGCTAGTGCAAAACTGTGCATTTCTATGTTCTTATTTAGAAAATAAAACTAAAAGAAAAACAGAAGTTTTATTGCATTGAAAGCCGACGCGAGAAATCTTGTCTTTTCAAATAAGAATCCACTGTCTCCTCCGCCGCCGCCAGAGCCTCCGCCGCCGGCACAACGTCCACCAGAGTCTACACCGGTTTCATTTCCATTTTGTATTTCATCAGAACAATTCCCCGAACCAGAACCATCACCTCCTTCACCACCAGAACTTCCGCCCCCACCACTAGAACCTCCACCGCCTGCACATCGTCCACCTTGGTCAGTGTCAGTTTCATTTCCATTTTGAATACCATCTACACAAGTTCCAACACCAGAACCATCACCAGATTCTCCACCTGCATTTCCGCCACCTCCTCCTTTATTAATAAATGGGAAAATCCAACAATCTTTATCATTGTTACTTCCATCTTCATTATGATTAGATGAAGGACCCATATCTATATTATCACTTGCAATATCACAACCAGAATTATTTAAAGTTACATAAGCAATGTCTTTTGTACCTTGAAAATTAATAAACCATTGTGTATTGCCTTCAGTAGAATCAATATAAACTGGAGTAGTTTCAGCGCCAGTCAAAGTCAACAAACCATTCATAGTAAATATATCTCCTGAATTAAACTCAACTTTTTTATTTCCAGTATTAACTTTAAAATCGTTGAAAGTAGTATCGCCAACAACTTTAGATATTACGTTGGAATTTAACATAACTTCACCAGAATTATGAACAAAAGAACTTTGTGTTCCTGGAGTATTTACAAAGTCTCCACCTATGGTAAGAGTCGTAGACGGTGCAGTCACTGCGCCAGCTCCTATAGAAAAGTTTCCACCAATTAAAGCGGGATTCGCTCCAAAACTCCAAGCCCCATCTGCATTGTTAAATACAATATTATTGAACTTACTACTTCCAGTCATAGTACCAGTTAAAGTATTACCGACGTCACTTGCTTCAAACAAAACAGATCCAGTGCCTGAACCAAATGTTCCAGAGTTAGAATAATTTCCTCCCACCTTTATGTTATAACTATTTGCATTTAAAGTTCCACTAGCTCCGATAGTCAAATTCCCTACTGAAAAATTATTATCTTGCCCTGCACCTTCCGCTATGCTTGCTGTGCCCCCATTTACAGTCAATGTTCCAGTCACATCTGCATCCGCAGTAATAGTGCTTACCCCCGATGAATTTATATTCAAACTACTATAAGCAATTGGCTTTACAGCTTGAGTAGTACCGACATAGTCAACAATAGAATTTGCATTCAAAGTAATAGTCGTAAAACCAGCAGAATAATTCCCTGCAAAAGTTCCGGCATCTACATTAAGCGTTGCACCCCCAGCTACGGTCAATGTACTAGAATCACCAATCACTAAATACGTTGCTGGATTAAATGTACCAGCAGATACTGTAAGTTCTCCAAGGTAATCTAAAGTAAGTCCTGCACCAAGACTCTTCACTCCAGTTCCGGAAATAGTTAGGTCATATAAAATGTGACTACTTGAATTTATTGTTGCATTTCCATTTCCAGTTAAATTCACCACAGATGTATCTGCTAAAAATGTTCCAGGATTTGTAAGTAATGTTCCAGAAGTTCCAGCCAAATTAAAAGTTGGACTACCGGTGACTAAAACAGTTCCGGTATTTATTATTTTCTCAGTCGTCACAGTTTCTGCCGTGGCAACTGTTAAAGTATTAGAAGCAAGCGTAGACAATGTTTCATTTGTATAAGAATTATTCACCGCACCTGCACAAGTTTGCCCTTCTACATTTAAAACATTTGTAATAACACTATGCATGACATCTTCATCATTGGCACAACTATATGTATCCATCTCTGTTAAAGATATAGACTGATTATCAACGGAACCAATAGAGAGAACATTCTCATTTAAAACTATACCAGTCATATCTCCAGTGCCATCATATTTTGCTATTGCTGTTGACTCTCCACTATCAGCAACAGAATCTATCCAAGCTGTAACAACTTGACCAGCGGCAGTCACATTCACTTCAGTCGCACTCCATATTCCCCCACCAATAACAGCTGTTTGTGCAGATAGAACACCGTTTACGGCCAAGTTCACTGTACCTGTTCCATTAGAAGTTCCTGAAACAGTAATACCACAAGTCCCTACTGTCCAAGTTGTATCTCCAGATAAAGTAGATTTATATACTGTCACACCAGCACCTGTCATATCATCTACATCCAGATTATACATATTGAAAGTTCCAGTACCTGACCAAGCTCGTGTTGTATTGTTCACACTAGACCGAACTAGAATACTATCTGCTCCGTCCACACATTGTGAACCATTATTTGAATTTAAAGTTATAGTACCAGAGTTTGTCACAGCACCAGCGAGAGTCACCGCGCCTGTACCGACATTTGACCAAGTAGCACCAGCAGTCACATTGAATGTTCCAGATGTCATAGCAAATGATCCAGCTTGATCAAATATTCCATGACTTATATTAACAGCGTTACCGAGAGTTACTGCACCACTAGTAGTGAGGGTTCCAAGACCATATTTTGTAAAGCCAGATGCTGAACCCACTGTTCCCGCAAAAGTTATTGTGTAACCATTTGTATCTATTAAACCAGAAGAAGTCAGAGTGACTGCTCTACCCGATGGTGAAGAAATATTTCCATCAGCTTGCAAAGTTCCTCCATTAAAAATCAAAGTGTTAGTGCCACTTCCATCTCCGAGTGATGAAGAACTTCTCGCCCGAATTGCACCAGCAGTTATAGTTGTACTTCCTGTGTAAGTATTACTATTAGTCATTATCAAAGTTCCAGCAGTAGTTTTTGCTAAGGCAATTCCACCAGCTAAAATTGCGCCAACTGTTCCGCTTTGCATTGCATAAGAAGTTCCTGTTAAAACTCCGCTACTACTATTTATCGCTCCGCTCACCATTGTTACTGTTCCTACTGTGTCTGTTCTAGTTCCTAAATCAGCTATTCCACCTGAAATAGTAAGAGCACCAGTAGATAATGCGTCATTAACTCCCCATGCTAACGTTCCAGCATAAACAGAAGTGGTCCCACCAAAAGTATTTGCTGCAGAAAGTGTGACTGTGCCAGCAGTATTTTTATTCATAGTAATAGCTGCACCTTCAAGAACAGCACTGATTGTTCCTTTCTCTACAGTATAAGCAGTGGTTGATGTCAATGTCGCAGCACCACCAGAGTTAATAATAGAGCCATCAATTAAAGTCACCGCCCCGATATTGGTTTCATTAAATCCAGCTAAGTCCAAAGTTCCTCCAGCAATTGTTGTGGCTGGTGTAGAAAGTGCATTCAATATACCATACGCAAGTGTTCCGCCATTTACACGAACCAAACCAGTAGTTATACTTGCGGCAGCTATTGTAAGTGTTCCAGCATCCCATTTGGTTATGGTAGCTGTTGTTGCAGTAGCACCAAAAACTCCTGAAATTCTTGTTGGACCTGTGCCAAAAATACCGAGGTTAATAGCGTTTGCAGCAGTTATCGTACCATTAAAAATAATTTGACCACTACCATTATTTACAACTCTAGTATTCGCCGCCACTGTCATAGCTCCAAAATTATTATTTCCTGAACCAGAAAATAATAATGCTCCACCATTTTTTATACCCGTACCACTTAAGTTTAATGTTTCATAAGTTGATGCTCCTCCTAAAGAAAAAGTGCTTAAATCGAGCACTGCTCCAGTAGCAACAGTGGTACCCGCACCACTTGTACCAAGAGGTGTATTTGTGGCACCCCCGCTTGCACCTAGTTGGAGGACGCCCGTGCTGACTGTAACAGTTCCAGTAGTAAAACTATTTTGCCCCGCTAAAATTAAAGTACCGGAACCTTCTTTTATTAAACTAGTAGAAGTACCTGACCAAACACTAGCCGAAGACTGAGTAATATTACCGACAGTTACAAATGTTATAGCACGAGTCGAACCTACAATGTTACCCGTTAAAGTCAATAAGCCACTTCCGTAGTTGGCAAGACGGGATGTGGCACCAGGGGTAATAACTCCAGAATATGATATAGAATTATTAGAACTATTAATGAATGCACCCAAGTTTGCAATACCAGTTCCGTTAATAGCCAAGGCTTCTGCAGTAGCTAAAGTAAATCCATTTAAATCAAAAATCGCTCCACTGGTGATAGATATTCCACCAGCACTTGTACCAAATGGTGTATTGGACCCACTACCAGCAGAACCCAACTTTAATGTTCCTGCACTCACTGTAGTTGCCCCTGTAAATGTACTTGCTCCACCAGATATAGTCCAAACACCCAAACCATTTTTAGTTAAAGTTCCACTTGTTGTATTTAAATTACTTGCCAAACTTCCATTACCAGATCCTCCAATAGTTAAACCAAAAGTAGCGCCAGTTATGTTTCCAGTATTTGTAATATTTATATCACCGTAGTTTGAAATTATAGTACTCGCCGCACCAAGAGTAATTAGTCCAGTATAATCAACTCCGGCACTAGAATTATTTTGTAATGCTCCAGCTGCCAATGCTCCCGTCAATGTAAGAGGTTCAGAAGTACCCAACGTGTAACCATTCAAGTCTAGTGCTGAGCTCGCACCAGATACAGTTGTAATACCTGCAGTTGTTCCGAGTGGTGTATTTGTGGCTCCACCTGTTGCGCCAAGTCGAAGTGTACCCGCACTTATTGTAGTTGCGCCTGAGAAAGTATTACTACCGGAGAGCATTAGAACACCAGTACCAGCTTTTCCAAAAGTAAATCCTCCACTTATCACAGCGGAAATAACTGCGTCATTGTCCATAAGTCCGTCACCAATAGTAAATGTTGCATTCGCTCCGAGACCTAAATTTCCAGTTATAGTAGAAGCAAAGTTTGCATTAGTTGCAGTTGTAAAAGATCCATTTCCTGTAAGAGTACCCGCACCAGTAGATATAGTACTAGCAGTAAGTGTAATCGCTCCGACAGTATCGGAGTTACCATTAAGATTTACTGTACCGTCAACTACAGTCAATCCTCCACTAGATATGACATTATTAGTTCCGTATATCAAATTTGTATCAGTGACAAAAGTTGTCCCTGTGTAAAGATTCGCTGCGCTCATTGTCACATCAGCATATCCACTTATGACGACTGAACCAGCAACTGCTGTTCCAATCACAGCAGAAATAGTTGAATTCGCTGTAGCTAAAATATCAAGTTCATTTGTAGTAATACCTATTACAGTATTTGGTCCAGTAATAGTATTAGCTGAATTCATTAAAATATTTCCTGCCAAAGAAGCAGAGGCCATTGTTATGGTTGCACTTGCGTTCGTAATATCAAATCCGTTTAAAATAAGAGAATTAATACTTACAGCACTTGCTGCTGTATTTCCAGTTAATTTTACATTTGTATTTGTTGTTAAAGTTGCAGAATATTCTCCAGATGCTAATGGTCTTAGTTTATTAGCTACAACAGTAACCATATCACTACCTGTGCCAGTAAGTGATGTATCTCCAAAAGTACCTTTAAGTACACTCATAGTAGTAGTGCCCTCTGCTCCTGCTGCACCTATCAATGCTGGTGCTGCAGTAAATATCAATGTAGAAACATTAGCCCCAGCCGCTGAACCAAAATTAGTTCCACGAAATAATCCAATGGCTCCAGCCGTACGAGCAAAAGATGCAAATGTCATAGTTGTGCTTCCACCAGTACCAGGAGTTACAGTAATAACATTGTGTCCAGTTGATAGAGTAAGAGCTCCTGTTGTTTCAGAAGCTGCGCCAGCCGAATTACCAATAAAATTAAAATTACCATCGTTCATAGTAAGAGCGAGAGCGTCACCGAGACGACTAGCGACAGCCGTCGCACTATTATCTAGAGTTAGTGTTCCCCCTGTATTTACAGTAATAGTTGTAGAGACAGCCGAACCAGAACCACTCAAAGTGAGCGTTCCAGCATTAATGGTTGTCGTACTACTTATAGTATTTGCTCCAGTTAAAGTGACGGTATTATTTGTATTTTTAATAACAGGAATTGCTCCAGCAAGAATCGCGCTGATAGTTCCTTTCTCTAAAGTATAGCTAGTCGCCGCAGTTAGTGTTCCGTTAGAAATAGTACCATCGACAAGTGTAACCGTACCGATAGTATCTGTGGCTGCATTCATATTAAAAGTACCACCGTTCATTATTAAGTTTGTACCAACAAGTGTTGTAGCTCCCGCATAGGCAAAAGTTCCCGCATCTACACGAGTAGCTCCCGTATAAAGATTAGCTCCTGTCACAGTTAAAGTTCCAGCACCTTGCTTGGTAACAGAAAGAGCAACTGCAGGTAAAACAGCACTAGTAGTAATGTTCCCCGACCCGCCAACATACAAAGCGAAAGCTCCACTAACTGCTCCCGTTATCGTTAATGTTCCAGAAGAATTTGTAATACGAGAGTCTGTTGCTTGGGCAATTGCACCTGGCCATGTGGGACTACCAGACGCATTTACGAGTGCACCACCATCATCTATTCCACGTCCATTAATAGTCAATCCTTCAAAACTGACGGTGTTGGCTAGAGTAAATCCATTCAAATCCAAAACTGCACCACTTAAAACAGCCACGCCTCCAGCACTTGTACCAAAGGGTGTATTTGTGACCCCTCCAGTAGCACCAAGTTTAAGAGTTCCCATGTTCACAGTAGTAGCACCAGTATAAGTACTAGCGCCAGAGAGTGTCCAAGTTCCTGTTCCAATCTTTGTAACTGTTCCAGTAGTAGTACCGATAATACTTGAAAGACTACCAATACCTGAACCACCCAAAGTCAATGCAAAAGTAGCTCCTGATATAGTACCAGCGGCAGTCAAACTAATATTTCCATAGTCCACTCTAATCTGAGGTCCAGCTGAACCAAGTGTAAGTAGACCACTGTATGTCACAGAAGAACCAGAGCTATTCATAAGTGCTCCCGAAGCAAAATCTCCGAGTCCATAACCCACACCGTTTATTGTGAGTGGCTCTGCAGTTGCCAGTGTAAAACCATTTAAATCAAGCCTAGCACCAAGGGCGACAGTGGTAATACCAGCAGTTGTGCCAAGTGGTGTATTTGCTCCACTACCAGTAGCACCGAGTTTTACAGTTCCAGCACTAATTGTAGTAGCTCCAGTGTATGTATTATTGCCAGACAAAGTGAGTACTCCAATTCCATCTTTTGTTATAGACAGAGCACCTGAACCTATAGTTCCTGAATAAGTACTATTAGAAAATCCTCCACTAGTAAAAGCAAAAGCACCAGAGAGATTGCCACTAAAAGTCAAAGCTCCAGCATCAGCATTAATACGAGAAGCAGCAGCCATTGCAATATTTCCACTATAGCTAACAGGTGTTCCCGAACTATTCATAATCGCTCCCATATTACTGTTACCATTAGCAACCGTAGTACCGGGACCATACCCAAGACCAGTCATCGATGTTATTCCTTCCGCAGTACCGAGAGTAAAACCATTCAAGTCTAGTGCTGCTCCGCCGGCAATAGTTGTGCCTCCAGCAGTTGTTCCAAGTGGTGTATTCGTTCCTCCGCCCGAGGCGCCAAGTCTTAAAATACCGCTAGTAATAGTAGTCACTCCAGTATAAGTATTGTCACGAGTGAGAGTGACGACACTATCCGGTGCTGTATAAGTAGCGACGCGTGTCAGTCCTATTGCGCCACCAATAATAGCGCTCACAGTTCCCTCGCGGAAACTATATGATGTTCCAGTAAGTACACCAGAAGTTCCTGTTATAGTTCCTGTCTGTAAAATAACTGCACCGACTGTATCGGAAAATGTGGCAATATCTAGAGTTCCACCATTGACTGTGACAGCACCAGAAGATATGGCATTAGTTGCACCATAAAGAAGTGTTCCTTGGTTCACTGAAGTAAGTCCCGTATAAGTTTTTGCCGTAGAAAAAGTCAAAGTCCCAGCACCACTTTTAGTGAGTCCTCCTGTGGTTGTTACAACAGAAGATATATCCAGACTAACAGGATTTAAAATATTAATTTCGACAGCACCCGAGGCCAAGGTCGTATTAGCACCAGCAATAGTATTACCAGTAACTAAGTTCAAAATATTTCCCGAGGCAAGTGTAATAGTTTGCGAAGTTCCAGCATCAGTAATATTTGCGCTTCCGTCCAAAATGAGAGAATTAATTGATGAAGTTGCTGCGACAGTAGACGTCGATAATTTTACATTGGCATTTGTTGCCATGGTAAATGCATATTCGCCAGAAAATCCAGCTCCATTTAAAAGTCGGAGACCATTAGAATTTCCTCTACCATAAGTCACCATATCCGTCCCCGTTCCACTTAAAGAATTATCTCCGAAAGCTCCTTGGATGATGCTAATAGTCGTGGTATTTTCCAAACCTCCGCTACCCGTTAAGGTCGGAGGAATTTTAAACAATAAAGTTGATACACCAGGTCCAGGGTCTGTACCGAGCGATGTTCCTCTAAAGAGTATCGAGGCTCCCGCCGTACGCGTGAGTGATGCAAATTGCATTGTCGTTGAGCCTCCCGAACCGGGCGATACAGTTATAACATTATTACCCGATTGAGTTGCCACACCAGCAGTGAGTACTCCGACAGTCTCATCCACATCTATAGAATCCGAGCCGATGAAATTAATATTTCCACCATTCATGGTGAAAGCGAGAGTATCTGCAAGACGATCCACAACTACATTCGAATCAGTATTGTCTAGGGTGAGTTTTGCCCCGGGACTTATAGTCATAGCAGTGGAAAGTGGCATTGCACCAGAACCACTTAAAACAACTTCTCCATAGTTAATATTTGTAGCTCCGGTAAAGTTATTGAAGGCTTGAAGTGTCAGTGTTCCAGAATCCTGTTTGCTCAATGTAGCACTACTACCATATACAGGAGCAGTGGAAGTAAATGTTGTATTTCCTGCTCCTCCTATAGTAAGTCCGTAACTTGTCGCCGATAAACCCTTAGTATCAATAGTTAAAGTTGTACTTACATCAGATACAATTCTACCTGCTGCAGACATGGTGAGTAATCCTGTAAGTGTATTATTTCCAGTTTTATTTCTAATAGCGCCAGTATATAAATGCCCTGTTCCCGCAAAAGTAATATATTCAGGAATTGAAAGACCGGTACCATTTATTTGTAGTGTTGCACCCGCAGTGACTGTAGTGATACCGTCAATCACACCCAAGGACATACTGTCTTGAATTTCCAAAATACCGAGACTCACTGTCGTCGCGCCGGTGTATTGATTGGCTCTTGTTAAAACAACGGTTCCGGACGTTCTTTTTGTTAAAGCTGCAGCGTCTCCTCCAATCATCGCACTAATAGTTCCATTGTAAACTGTAAAGCCAGTACTATTTAACATTCCTGTTGTACCTGTAATAGTTCCACTTGCTAAATCAAGCGTACCCAAAGTAATTGCTCCAACTATGTCCGAATACGTAGCGATATCCAATGTTCCTCCTGTGACAGTAATCGCACCAGATAAAATTGCATTATCTACGCCATAGAGAAGTGTTCCCGCATTTATTGTCGTAAGACCAGTATAAGTATTGGGAAAATTATAAGTTAGAATTCCTGCTCCATTTTTTGTCACTGTTCCAGCTGCAATAGCAATCTGTGTTTTTGAAAATGTAATATTTCCTGCTCCATCTATTACGAGTGGGAAAGCACCATACACACCACCGGCAATATTAAGCGTACCAGAATCAGATGCAATTTCTGCTCCACCAGCAATCATAGTAATTGCTCCACCATATGTATTGTTGCCACTAATATTCCGGAGCGCACCAGCACCAGCGACTCCCCATCCACGAAGTGCTAAGGCCTCATAGCTAATATCTATTCCACCTTGAAGCTCAAGTGCTGCACCACCCACAACTTCTGTTCCGAGAGCTATGGTTCCGAGCGCTGTTGCGTGCCGAGCATTCACCACACCCACATTTATTTTAAAAGTACCTCCAAAAGTATTGCCACCAGATAAAATTAATTTTCCAACTCCTTCTTTATTAAGACCTCCGACACCAGAAATTCTTCCACTGATAGTCAAAGTCTCATTTGCATTAGTCACAACAATATCTCGTGTAGCATCAACACGAACATCTAAAGCAATTTCATTCCCACCAGAAGATACACTGTCAGTTATGCCAGCAAGTCCTTGCCCTAAAATAATTCTATTTCCAGATAAAGTGTAACCACTACCAGAAAAAGTAATTGAGTTAAAAATTGTGTTTTCCGTTAAGTCATTCGTATTAGAAAGATTTGATGCACCACCTGGAAATACCAAGTCGTCCCCCGTCACAGGCGCAACATCGCCTGACCAATTTGCTCCTACTGACCATGAGCCACTAGTTGACCCATCCCAAGTCCTCGTCGCTGCTTGTGCAAAATTTGTGTATCCAAAAAAAACAACACCAAACACGAAAAGTATGGTGGAAAGTTTTATCAATTTTATATAAGATTTTTTCACAAGTTTTATTACTTATATTATATCGCATAAAAAAGTATCGTGTAAATATTTTTTTATACTGTTTTCTATACAAAAAAATTAAAAACTCTGCTATTATGTATATGTACATGGACACGCTCGACATACAAAAAATTCGTCATCATTTTGACCCCACTTCTGGGGTTTTATACCTATCTATCGTAGACGTCATAGAAATGCTCGATTTAAGCACTGATTCCCGCAACTATTGGAAGACTACAAAAAGTCGTTTAAAAATAAATCAGAATAAGTTGGTTACAAAGTGTAACCAACTTAAAATGCGTGCAAGTGATGGCAAAAATTATCTAACTGATGCTACAGACAGTGATACTATGCTTCTTTTGATTCAACACATTGCTCCTCAAAAAGTAGGAGAATTTCGTAAAATTTTTAAAGAAATTGAAGCCGAAAACTCCCCTTTTGACTCTCTTTCTAAGACAACAAATTTTGAGTTATCCACAGAGGAGAATGATGACTATGAACTTGGTGTAGATTTTTATGAAAATAAAAATATTTTCATCGTTCGAGCTATGCTCGCGGGAGTAGAAAAGGATGATATTTCTATCATTGCAAATTGCAAAAATATATTAATTAAGGGCAAGAGAAATGTAATAAAAAATATAAATGCAGAGGACTATACTATTCGTGAACTCTCTTTCGGGAAATTCTCTCGTGAGATTGACTTACCCGAAGAGATAGAAATAGAAGAAATTGAAACAAATTATATTCACGGAATGCTAGAAATAAAATTAAACAGAATAGACAAATCTAAAACTAAAATAATTAAGATAAAATAAAAAACGGCATATGCTGTTTTTTATTTACTTACCTGATACGCTTTCTCAGATATTTCTTTCATTAGATTGGCAGCCCACAGACGAGTCTCTGGGCTGGAATCGTTTCCTTTTATTATAACAGTAAGCATGTATGGTTTACCTGGGACATACACTATACCCGAATCCGCAAAAATATTGTACTGTATATTCTCTCCATATTTATGAGCAAATTTTACTTCACTCGGGATTCCTTGTGAGAGGTAATCTTTAAAAGTTGCTTGGGACATGTATTCTAAAATCTTTTCAGAATTTTCTGGTTCTAAATAACTTGATGTGTAAAGCACCCGCAAAAGTCGTGTGTATTCTTTCGCAGAGATAAAACCATTTTCATTATACAAATCCTGGAGTCCAGTCGCATCTTGAAAATTTAAATAGTCTGTCACACTCAAATATCGACGAAAAACATCTTGCGCAGTGTTGTCAGAATTTACTAAAAGCTCTCGCAATAATTCTTGGACAGAGACCTCATTGCCCTCTTCTACTCTTTGATATAAATTTCCTGAATCAGAAGATAAATCCTCTTTTAATATTTTTAATTTTTTATCCCAAGAGAAAACACTTTCTTCAACTTTTCTAGCCACAATGATGGCTTGAGCGAGCTTACTCAAAGATGCTGGAAACAGATGTACATCTTTATTCACTGAAATATTGGACCCTGAGTTAATCTGTTCATAATAAATAGAAATAGAATCTGGGTATTGTTCCTCCAAAGAATGTAAATAGGTCCTTAATTCTTGAATGTTTAAAATGTAGTTTTCTGGAGTTATGTAGGCTCTAGCAGGATCTAGCAGAGAATAACTTTTAACTTTAACATGTGTTCCATATAAAATTAAATGTCTTAAGACTAAAATAATTAAAATTACTAGTACAGGTGAAAGAATCCAAATGATATTTTTGTATAATTTTAATTTTTTATATAACTTTTCTACTGTATTGTTATTATTATTTTTCATATATTTTATTAAATTTATATAACTGGTTCTGGGGCTGGTTCAGGTGTTGGCTCTGGCGCTGGAGTTGGTTCTGGTGCTGGCTCAGGAGTTGGTATTGGATCTGGAATCGGTTCCGGCACGGGTTCTGGAGTAGGTTCTGGTGCTGGCTCAGGAGTTGGTATTGGATCTGGAATCGGTTCCGGCACGGGTTCTGGAGTAGGTTCTGGGGCTGGAGCTGGAGTTTCATTCATCACAAGTCCTGGCATTAATCCTTCAAATATTTTCGCATCTTTTACAGCAAGTGCAGTCCATGAGAAACGAACATCTAGATCGGAAGAGCG
>JAUPWJ010000049.1 GCA_030916575.1 Patescibacteria group bacterium
AAATTACAAAGAGAAGAAGATAAATTATCTAGTGAAATAGTAAAAATAAAACAAGATATTTCTCAAGAAATAGAAGAAGGCCGAGATAAAGAAAGAGAGAAATTTACTTTGAAAGTTCGCCAGCAAGAGCTCACCTCAGCACTGGACTTAATAAATGTTAAAGAAGAAAATTTAGCTCGCGAAACGGAGAGTTTTGAAAATGAAATTAAAGAAGGCTCAGTACTTGTGGGTCATGAAATATTGTCTTATAAGAATTTTGAAGTTAGCGAAGCTACAGACAGACAAATAGAAAGAACTATACAAGAAGAACAAAGGAGAAAAATAGAAAGAATAAAAATAAAATTAGAAGACAGTGGACTTGCTGAGAGCGGGGAAGTATTGAAAGAATACAAAGAGATGACAGAGAGGGATGAATTCTTGGCGAAAGAACTTGAAGATTTAAATGTAAGTATTGAGTCTCTGAAAACATTGATGGCAGATTTGAAAGAGAAAATTGATGTAGAATTTAAAGAAGGAATAAAGAAAATAAATGTAGAATTCGGAAATTTCTTTGCACTTATGTTCGGCGGGGGCTCAGGGTCACTTCATGTTGTAGTAGAAAATAAAAAAAGAAGAGGTGGAAGTGAAGATGAAGAAGAGATAGGAATTGAAGAAGAAGAAAAAATAGAGCTTGAACAAGGAATAGAAATAAATGTTTCTTTACCGCATAAAAAAGTAAAAGAACTGCAATCTCTTTCAGGAGGTGAGCGCTCACTTACATCTATTGCTCTTCTTTTCGCAATGTCTCAAGTAAATCCACCACCATTTCTAATACTAGACGAGACAGATGCAGCATTAGACGAAGCAAACTCCAGAAAGTATGGAGATATGATAGAACGCCTCTCCGCACGCTCACAGCTCATTGTGGTGACTCACAATCGTGAGACTATGTCTCGAGCCGGAGTGCTCTATGGAGTCACAATAGGAGGAGACGGAGCATCTAAACTTCTATCAGTAAAATTCGATGAAGCAGTAAGTATTGCGAAATAATGTCTAAATTGATTTATCAAAAAACTAAAGAAGTTTACAATAAACTCGGAGAGAAATATTTGAGTGACAGTATAAAAGCAGTTTCACCTGAGCGATTGCCATTTTTAAAAAAGTTAGATAAAAATTCAATTATACTGGATGTTGGTTGTGGTGGAGGAAGGGACTCAAAATTTTTTGTTCAAAAAGGTTTAAAAGTATTTGGTGTTGATGTTTCGGATGTTTTAGTAAAAATTGCTCGAAAAGAAGTTCCAAATGCAAAGTTTGCATGTGGAGATATTTTGGATATAAAACTAAAACCTAATTCTTTTGATGGTATTTGGGCTGAAGCAATTTTGCTTCACTTAAAAAGAAAAGATGTGCTGAAATCAGTTAGAAAATTTTATAAGATTTTAAAGCCTGATGGCCTTGTACATGTGTCAGTTAAAAAAGGTAGAGGAGAGAAATTAGTTAAGGAAAAACTCTCTGGCTGGAATGAGCGTTTCTATACCTATTTTTCAAAAAAAGAAATGGAGGACATATTTTCCTCTGCAGGCTTTCAAATAAAATACTCAAAAATTTTGCCTGATCCAATAGGTAGAAAAAATGTTACTTGGGTGATAATTTCAGCAAGAAAATAATAGATATAATATATTAAAAATATGAAAGAAAAATTAGAGATATTTAAACAAGTGGTAATTAAAAACTCTGAAAATCATAATTTTGAGTACAGAGAGTGGTTTATTGCTGACCACATGATGATAGTAGAGAGAATTTCTATGGAGCTTTGTGATATTTATACAAAAGCCGACAGAGATGTAGTCTTTGCTTTAGTTTGGTTTCATGACTTTGGAAAACCAATTGATGAAAAAAATGAGCGAGAAATAACGAAAACAAAAGGTCCTGAGACAATGCGAGAAATTGGATTTACAGATGAATTTATTGAAAAAGTTTTAGCGTATTGGACTCGTATGGAAATGAAAAATGAAATAGATATATCTAAGGAAGCGATAGAAGTGCAAATTGTGAGTACAGCAGATGGTGCATCTCATTTCGTGGGGAAATTTTTTCCATCTTATTTTCATGATAGCTCTACTGAAGGATTTAAAGAAATAGAACAAAGGTTAAGGGAAAAGATTACTAAAGATTGGGAACGAAAAATAGTTTTACCAGAAATTAAGGAAGCTTTTAGAGAAAGATATATTCGAGCATTAGAAATTATAGGTGAATATCCCGATAAATTTATTTTTTAATTCTACTAACTTGCTATTTTTTAAAAAAGTTGCATAATCAAATAAATATATAATTCTTTGATTTCATCTATCTTCTAATATATAAACCTACTAATTATGTCTATATTAATGTATCACGGGACTCGTAGTGAAAGGCAACGAGTTAAAAAAATGCATATTTCACCCATTATTCTTTCCGAGGTAACTCGTGAAAAAGTCGCTATGTTTTTTGACATTCAGTTGACCTTCTTAGGGATAAAGAAATATCTTGAAAGTTCATTTATGTCTTATATTGAGCCCGCAGTTGATTTTTGTGATGCTGAAAGTCAGGCGTATGAATATTTTTCTACAGATATTTTGTCCAACACGGATTCTGGTTTAATTTCTAGCTTAGGAATAAAAAGAAGTTCACCGGAGGAAATAATTGCTAATGTGAAATTTCTTTCAAGCCACCCTGAATTTCTAAAAATAGAAGGTGGCAAGGAGGTGAATTTTATTCTAGGGTATGATGTGGTGGATGGACATCTTAGAGCAATATGTCTTAAACATAAAAGACGGTGGAGAAAGAGTGAGATTCATTTTTTTACACAAAGGTTAAATCGATGGGGTAAAAAAACTCCAAAAGGTTTTGCTAAAATATAATAAATACATTTCTAACTTTTAAATTTCGTGTTATGAAAGCAAAAATAGCCAACACCGTTACTCAGGTTGTCATGTTAGTTTTGGCAATTTACTTCTATTTAAAAATGGATACACCGAATCTCAAGATTCTTTGGATAGGTTTGTATTTTGCCCTTGCAATATGTAGTTGGGCAATTTATATTATGGTAAGTTCACCACCCACAAACCCAAATTACGATGAAGACGAGGACGAAGAGAAGGAAGGACCTCCCATAATTCCTCCGGAATTTTCCGAAAGGAAAATTTATAAACAAGAAGAAGAGTTGGTGTGTTAATATCTATTTCAAGTTGGACTTGAGGATGTATGTCGGGCGCTGTTACTCCAATATTGTAACAGTGCCCATTTTTTTGTCTTAAATATACCTTGACTTTTTAGTCTAAAAGTGCTATAATATGAAGATAAATAAATTCTTTGAGAAATAGTGAAAAGATACAAAAGCTTCTAAACTTTTGGAATTTTTTGTATCTTTTCATTTAAAAAATATAAACTATATGATGTGGTTGAAATATTATTCATTAGCAATAATGCCTAGCGTTATCGCTACTTTTGCTGCACTCATATGGACTCTTTTGGGTCCTTTATTGCAGGTACCAAATTCGGATGTTGAGGTTTTTAACTCAGTGTTCGGTATTGTAGGTTTAGCTCATGGTTTAATTGCTTCAATGCAAATAAACAGGGGATATAATCAACAGCAAAAAATTCAGATAGCCTTGTTTTTAAAAGACGAACGCATGTTCAAAGAAAATGCATGTATTCGTATTAATCCGGCAATCATGTTTCTTTTGTTTATTTTCTCATTGATTTTCTTCCTTCTGTTTCTATTCTTTCCTTTTGAAAGTATGAAAACAGGTATCGTAGCAGTATGGGCAGTAGTTTTTGTTCTCTACTTTCTTTGGAAAGTGGCTCAAGAATTATTTAATCCATATAAGGGTGTCCATAAAATTTCACAGGATGAAGTTCAAGAGAAATTCGGAGTTGAAGTTTTAAGGGAAACCCTTGAAAACTTTCGAAGGTAAAAAGAATACATTGCATTTGTTCATTTATTAAAAAAAATCAGCATGCGACAGCTTGATCTTTTTGAAGAATTCAAAGGAAATCCATTTTTTATGCCAGTTTACAAGAAATTGGTTTCCGAAAACCCTTTCTCAGTAACAAAGAAGGGGAAGTACATATGCGTAAGTGAGAAAGTGGTATCTTCTTTAAGAAAAGAGATCTTAAAAATCGAAGACTCTTCTGAGCCTGAAATAGTATTTAGAAAAATACTTGAAGGTAAACAACATAAGAGGAGGGATGATTATGATCCAACTAGATATTTAGGTGCCGAAAAAATTCGGAACTCTAAACAGCTTACTCAGATTTTTCAAGGATATTTGCCAGGAACTTAACTAAGTTTCTGGCATTTTTTATTGCACAGGTTTGAATTTTACAATTTCTTCTTTGCCTAAAATCACTTTATCAGGCTGGAAAAGTCTGTTACTTTTTACAATATTTTTCTTTGCAGTCATATAGCCATCTTTCGAGAGTTCTATTTCTATAAGTAAACCTTGCATCACTTTCTCAGAAAATGCTTGGTCAAAAATTAAATTACCAAGGGAATAAATAATATAACCATTTTTATAAACTTCTATATCTTGAGCCACATGCGGATGGTGTCCGACCACTATCTTCGCTCCATTATCAATTGCTTTATGTGCTAAAAGTTCTTGGCGAGCATTATGTATATCTTGATATTCATCACCCCAGTGGAAAGAAACTATAAGATGGTCTACTTGTTGGGAAGCATTTTTTATAATTTCTGCGAAGCGTGGGTTATTTGCAAGAAGGAGACCTGGGATAGTTTCACTCGCAGCCATCCAATTTGGTCCTACATCTGAGAAACCAAGGTAGCCGACTTTAATTCCATTTTTCTCTATAATAGTTGGTTGCTCGGCTTCAATTGATGTTTTGCCTCCACCGGTATAATATATCTCATTTTCTTTTAATATATCTAATGTGTCTTCATATGCTTCGCGCCCCCAATCTCCCACATGGTTATTTGCTACAGAGAGTATACTAATACCTGCACCCTTAAGTGCTGGCACCACAGACTGATCCATACGGAAAGAATACAAACTACCTAAGTCTTCACCTAGGTCTGATGCTGGACCTTCTAAATTGGCAAAAACAATATCAGCTTCTTTAAATATTTCTAAATTTTTAAAAAGTAATGAGTAGTCTCCACCAAAGTTTTTCATGGTAGAATTTTTTACTCCGCGGTCTAACATAATATCTCCTCCAAAGATAAGCCGAACATAATTATCATTTACATCTGGTATGTCTAATTTCTCTTTTATCCAATCCGCATTGGCATCGCCTGAGCCTCCGTAATAAATATTCTTTTTTAAATAACTCAATATATTTTCTACATCACGTGCACGGTCAGTACTACGGAGTAAGGTGATACCGATAGGT
This sequence comes from Patescibacteria group bacterium, assembly GCA_030916575.1. Lineage (GTDB taxonomy): Bacteria > Patescibacteriota > Minisyncoccia > Phycocordibacterales > UBA9973 > UBA9973. The sequence goes on from JAUPWJ010000049.1 coordinate 5,371, forward strand.
CGGGAAGTTTTTTCACCAAGTGGTAAAGAAAATATTGAGATGACAGTTTGCTTGGATTCATCTATGTATCCGCTTTTACCACCTATGTATTCTTTTTTATGCAAGAATTGATTATTGCTAAACCAAACATGTTTTTTATTGGAATAACTTTTATTGGTAGTAATTTTTAGTAAGTTTTCTTCTTTTTGATTTAAGTAGCCGGCGAATTTAAATAAATCAGCAGCTGTGGAAAGGTTGTTCTCAGATAAACCACTAGGGTCTTTAAAGCTTGTTTCTGTCATTTTTAACTCCACTGCCTGTCTGTTCATTTTCTGTAAGAAATTTTCTCTGCCGAAAAATTCAGCAATGACTTCAGCGGCATCATTTGAGGACTCCATAAGTAGGGGGTAGAAAAGGTCAGTGACTTTTATTTTCTCTCCCAAATAAAAACCACCATTTTCTCCATAAGTATTTAAAGCTGTTCTGCTCACTTTAGCAATATCTTCGTCCACTCTGTTTTTATCTGCGACGAGAGCAGTCATGAGCTTTGATACTGAAGCGATAGGGAAATGCGTATCTTGATTTTTCGCTAGGATAATTTCACCAGTACTTAAATCTCCGACGACATAAGCTTCAGCGGATATTTTTATTTTTTGGTCTTTATCTTTTCTAAAATAATAATATTTTGGTTTTTCAGGCTCTTTGATTGTAGGCTCAGTATTTTCTATAAGTATATTTTGAATATTGTCAGCTTGCGGGACTTTTTTAAAATCATTATTTCCAAAAACTAAAGATGTAAGAAAAATACCAAAAACTATTGGGGTGAATAAAAAAAATAAAAATTTGATTTTTGATTTTAGTCTCCAGTTCATTTCGTTTACATTTTACGATAATAAGACGTAGTCTATAGTCTTTTTCTCTAAATCTACTCCTTTTAACTTTACTTTTACTTTATCTCCAAAACGGTATCTCTTTTTTTTATTTTGACCAACTAATTCTAACTTTTTTTCATTAAAAATGTAAAAATCATCTTTCATGTCCCGAGTTCTCACCATACCTTCACATTTTGTTTCAATTTCTTCTACATAAAGACCCCACTCAGTTATCCCTGAAATTATACCTTCAAATTTCTCCCCAATACGTGAAGACATATATTCCACTTGTTTGTATTTTATAGAAGCTCTCTCTGCATCACTTGCTTTTTTTTCTTGGTCTGAAGAAATATGAGAAATTTTTTCGTATTCACTAAATGAATTTGGATTTATTTTTCTACCTTTTATATGTTCTTCTAAAAGACGATGCACGACAATGTCAGGATATCTACGAATAGGGGAAGTGAAGTGTGTGTAATGCTCAAAAGCTAAACCATAATGTCCGATATTTTTTGTAGAATAAATTGCTTTAGCCATAGAACGCACTACGGCCCTCTGTACTGTATTTTGCTCACCTTTACCTTGCAGACTATGA
>JAUPWJ010000050.1 GCA_030916575.1 Patescibacteria group bacterium
AATCTTCATCAGAAATTTCTTTTATACCACCTTTAACAATTTTTGTTCTTCTGTCGTCTTGGTATTTCTCACGAATCTCCGCTAGTTCAGTCGCAATCACTTTCAACATTTTCTTTGGATTCGCCAAAAGCTCCTTTGTTTCTTTGATAAATTTCTGTTTTTCTTCAAGTTCATTCTCAACTGCTTTTCTTTCAAGACCAGCTAGCTTTTGTAGTTTCATTTCTAAAATCGCTGTCGCTTGCAAGTCAGAGAACTTAAACTCTTTCATTAAATTCACTTTCGCAATTGCAGAATCCTTAGACCCTCGAATCACTGTGATAACTCTATCAATTTTATCTAGTGCTTTTTTAAGACCAAGTAAAATATGTTCTCGCTCTTCTGCTTTTCTTAAATCATATTCACTTCGGCGCTTTACAACTTCTCTTCTATGAGCAATGAAATTCACCAAGATAGATTTAAGTGATAGCGTCTGGGGTACACCGTCCACAAGGGCCACGATGTTGAAATTGAAATTCTGTTCAAGCTGTGTATTTTTATAAATATAATTTAAAACTTTTTCAGGATGAGCTCCATTTTTTAAATCAATAACTACTCGTATATCCCGAGTAGATTCATCACGCAGTCCCTTGATGCCGTCTAGCTTTTTCTCTTGCACGAGCTCAGCTATGGCCATGATTAAATTGGCTTTATTTACGCGAAATGGAATTGAGGTAATAATGATTTGGAAACTTCCCCCTTTACTCTCAACTATTTCAGCTTCTCCACGGCAAACCACTCCTCCACGCCCTGAAGAATATGCATGAAGCATATCTTTATAACCATAAGCAATTCCCCCAGTCGGAAAGTCTGGACCTTTTACAAATTGCATCAAATCCTCTGTAGTAGCATCTTCGTTTTCTATTAAGTAATTTGTGGCGTCTAATACTTCAGCTAAATTGTGAGATGGAATATTTGTCGCCATACCAACAGCGATACCGAGTGTTCCATTTAATAAAAGTGACGGAACTGATGATGGAAAAACTATTGGTTCTTTGCGAGTCTGGTCATAGTTCGGACGAAAATCTACTGTTTCTTTCTCCATATCACGCAAAAGTTCATTTGAAATTTTTGCCATTTTTGCTTCGGTATAACGCATAGCCGCTGCATTGTCTCCATCTATAGAACCGAAGTTTCCTTGACCCAAGATAAAAGGATATCTATAAGAAAATTCTTGAGCCATACCTACCATAGAGTCGTACACAGCCACATCTCCATGAGGATGATATTTTCCGAGCACATCTCCCACTACCGCTGCTGACTTTCGAAAACGAGAAGTTGAAGTTAAACCCATTTCATACATAGCATAAAGAATTCTTCGGTGAACTGGCTTTAAACCATCACGAACATCAGGAAGTGCACGCGCAGTAATAACGCTCATGGCATAAGCCAAGTAGGATTCTTTCATTTCTGTGATGATATCTACACCAATTATTGCATCTTTATTTGGCTTGTCTTCACTTCCACTATCTTCAATTACTTTTTTGTCTTTTTTTGCCATAATTTTACTGATTTTATGGTACTACATCTACCGTCGTACTATTGAAACCATCTACTAAATTACTTTTTAATACTGAAAAGGGTTGTAAGTCTTTTTTTATTTTTACTTTTGATTCCGGATCACTTAGTGTCTGACCTAAACTAAAAATCCATAAAACAAACATAAAAACAATAACAAAAAACATAAATAAATTAAGAATATGCCTACGTTCTTCTTCTGACTTACTTCTTAAATGACGAACTATTTTTCTTATTTTTTGTTCCATATAAAAAAATATTATGAAGCTTGTAATACTACGACTTCACCTTCTTTACCTTCTAAATCTTTTCTTTTTAATGTAAGTTTGTCTACAACTTCCGCTTTTTCTTCACCGATTTCTTTCAAAAATGCTTTTAATGTCGCACTATCATAATCCATAGGAATAATCATTTTCGGTTCTAGTGATGAAGCTAGTTTTGCAGAAGCTTTTGCATCAAGCAATCCTCCTCCACCAACTGGAATAAAAAGTATATCAGGCTCACCTACGGCTTCTCTGGCATCTTTAGAAAGCTCACCATCGGATAATGCACCTAAAAATAAAATATTTATACCGTCCACAGCAAAAGAGTAAATTGTATTGATATATGGTTTATTTGCAACTGAAGCTGGTGACAAAATACCTTTAACGAAAATTTCTTTTACTTCATAATCCCCAGGGCCATTTATTACGAAAGGCACTCTCTCTCCGTGAGAAAGCTGTTCTACTCCATTATAGTCAGGATGATTAGTGGTTATAAAAGCAATATCTGCTCCGAATTTAGCTGTAATACCTGTTTTAGAAGACTTGGATACAGGGTTAAAAGCCAAGGTCATTTCCCCTTGGGTAATCTTCAAAAACTGCTTACCGAAATATGTGATAATCATTGCATATAGTATACCAAAAATTTTAAACAAAGAAAATGTTTTTTACTTGCATTTTGGTGAAATTGTAGTAGTATAACTCTACAAGTAAATATATATTAAAAGCCTGGATTTAGGGTAACCCTCCACAGTTGTGGAACACCTAAGCCTTACATCCGCTTAAGTATTGGCGGATTTTTCGTTAAAATAACGAGCAATAGCGAGTATATTTTAACAGACTCAGCACTTAAGTGCTGAGTAAATATATAAAATTATGATTAAAGAAGAAACAATAGTAGAAGAAAATTTAGTTCTAAAATCTATCGTGGACAGAAGTAAAAGTAAACCAGAAGTTGATTCTTTGGTTGAAGGTCCAGTAATTTTAGTTCAAAAATCATCAGTTTATATAGACCTCTCTCCATTTGGAACAGGTATTATTTACGGACGAGAATTTATCAATGCTAAAGATATCATCAAGAAAGTAAGTATTGGTGACATCGTCAAAGCTAAAGTTGTAGACGCTGAAAATGAAGATGGTTATGTAGAGCTATCTCTTAAGGAAGCAAAGCAAGCTCTTACTTGGAGTGAAGCAGAGAAAGCTATTAAGGCTAAAACTGTGATGGACTTAGAGATTAAAGATGCTAACAAAGGTGGACTTATCTTAGAATGGCAAGGATTACAAGGATTCTTACCAGCTTCTCAATTAAAAGCTGACCACTATCCTCGCGTACTTGATTCTGATAAAGATAAAATCTTAAAAGAATTGAAGAAATTAGTTGGTCAAAAAATCTCTGTAATGATTATTTCAACTCTTCCAAAAGAAGGTAAATTAATCTTCTCTGAAAAGGACAATAATCCAGAAGAAAAGAAAGAAATATTAAACAAATACACCGTGGGTGATGATCTAGACTGCACAGTAGCAGGGCTTGTAGACTTCGGAGTATTCCTAAAATTGGAAGACGGCCTAGAAGGTCTTGTGCACATATCAGAGCTTGATTGGGGCCTTGTGGAAGACCCACGAACAATGTTTAAAGTCGGTGACCACATCAAAGCTCGTGTGATTGAAATCAAAGATGGTAAAGTATCTCTTTCTATTAAAGCTCTAAAGGAAAATCCTTGGACAGAATACGAAGGCAAATTAAAGAAAGGCGACATAATCAAAGGTGTTGTTATTAAATACAATAAGCATGGTGCCCTTGTGTCTATTAAAGAAGGAGTAGCTGGACTTGTTCACAATTCTACATTTGGTACAGAAGCAGCACTTCGCGCTAAATTAGAACTTGGAAAGAATTACAATTTCCAAATCACAATGTTTGAACCAAAAGACCATAAGATGACTTTGGTTTACTTAGAATAAATCTATTAAATAAGTAATAAAAAACTCTCCATACGGAGAGTTTTTTATTTAAGCATCTAATTTTATTATTTCACCTAAATCCACAGGTCCTATATCTTCCATAACTTTCATAACTTTCGCTGCATAATTTGGAACAATGGAAGGTGGATTGTATGTCTCAAGTATTCCTTTAATAGTTTTATTAGCATAAAAGTGGTCAGTTTTTGGATTATTACCTCCTAAATTCCAAGCCACAATTTCTATAGCTTTATCCTTAGATTCAAAACCAAACTTACAAGAACCCCATCCTAGAAAAGCATTAGGTGCCTTTGGATTCTTACAGGCAAATTTTCCACCAGTTGATTCTATGACAGAAATTGCAGGGATAAGTCTATAGTCAAGATAATTCTTTTCAGCTTCCAAAACCATCTTCATACCGTAGCCTGCAAGTGGCATATTATATTTTTTATAATAAGCATCGATGGCTTCTGCTCGAAGTTGTCTTTTTTCAGCCTCTAGGTCAACTGCCTCGTTTTTAGCAATAGAATTAAAAGCTCCAATATTTAATTTTTGTGATAATACAATTTGGGGAGCGTCTACTCTATTTGTTGCTAGGTTCAGGGTTGCATCTGACAATCCTCCTAGTGGTAAGCCCACCGTCATGATAGGCATTAAAACAAAAGACTCCACGAAACGTATTAATTTTTTATTTTGCATAAGAAGTGGTTTTGCTCCACCAACCTGTATCTGACATTAAGCCTTTCGGCCTAAAAAACAAAAAACCCTTTATTTATAAGACTTACGCCTATAAAAAGGATTATGTATATATCTTAGCATATTGGAAGACAAAAGTCAATAGTTATACCCTATTTTTAGCATCTGTCAAACTTAAAATACCTTGTTAAATAAGGTTATTTTAGAATATAGACATTGACAAAAATATATAAAATATGTACTATTTTGATATGTGGATAGAGCTCTAGACAAACTTTAGTGTCTCATCAGAAACTTTATAAGCTTCCCCTGCTCCCATGGTCACAAAAACGTCATTTTCATCCAAAGTCACTCCTTTGAAATGAGTAATTATTTCCTTAAATGAGCCTGAAATAGCATCTTTTCCTCTGTTTTTAACGGCTTCCGCCAATTTTGCACTAGAAACTGTAGGGTCAGGCGCCTCTCGGGCAAAGTATATAGGTAAAAAATAAACTTGGTCAGCTTTATCGAAACTCTTAACGAAGTCATCAAAGAAGGCTTTCGTTCTGCTGTAAAGGTGAGGTTGGAAGACTACAGTGATTTTCTTATTCGGGTAAAGCTCCCTCAGGGCTTGCAAGCTCGCTTGTACCTCTGTCGGATGGTGAGCATAATCATCGTAAACTATAGTCCCAGACTCTGTAACTCCCCTTTTCTCAAGTCTACGCCAAGTACCGGCAAAGTTAGATAATGCTTTTTGGGTGACGTACTCATCTATACCTAAAATATCTGCCACAGCTAAAGCCACTGCTCCGTTCTTGCGATTATGTTCACCGGGGATTAAAAGTTTAGGAACTTTATCTAAATATTTAGAATAATCCGTAATCTTATTCTCACTTTGAGTTAAAAATTGATCAAAGGCATTTTGAATATCCGCTAAATCTTTATAAACATCTAAGTGATCCGCCTCCATGTTTGTTATTGCTCCTATGTATGGGTGAAAGTAGAGCATGTGCCGATTGAATTCGTCTGCTTCTACTACTAAATATTTTCCATCACCTTTTCTAAAATTACTACCAAATTTCTTAACAAATGAACCAACAACAACAGTCGGGTCTAGTCCTGCTTCAATTAAAATATCAGCAACCATGGCAGTCGTAGTTGTCTTACCATGAGTTCCTGAAATAGCTATGACTTTGTATTTTTTTGCAAATTCTCCTAATGCTTCAAAGTAAGATAATACCGGCTTTCCTGTAGCTCGTGCACTCTCTAAAATCTCTGGACCTCTGTAAATCCATGCATCAGAATAAACATACATATCTGCTTCTGGTAAATCCACAAAATCTTTTAAGAAAATAACTTCTATGTCTTCATCTTTCAAAGTATCTAGGGTTTTGCCAGTCTCTTCGTCATTTAAACCAAAAGCTTCTATCCCCTGTGCTTTCACCATTTTTGCCAATGCTGAAATACCGATACCTCCAATACCTATAAAAAATACTTTTTTGATTTGTGATAAATCTATATCCACTTTATTTTAACTTTTTAACTATCTTCATAAACTTTTCACCACGGTCGTATTCATTCTTAAACATATTAAAAGATGCAAAAGCTGGGCTAAAGAGAACTATATCTCCCCCACAAGCCTCTTTCATCGCTTTATTCATCGCATCATCTAAGTCTTGAACTTTTTCTATATGGGCTTTTTTATTTATTATTTTATCGGACCCAGAACCAGGAGTAAGGAAGATTTTCTTAGTTTTATTTGGTAGAATTTTATTTAAACTAGATACATCTATATTCTTATCCATTCCACCCATGATTAAAATAACTTTTTGTGGGAATGAATTTAATGCAACGATTGTAGCCTCTGGAGTAGTTGAATTCGTATCGTTATAAATCTTTATCCCTTTTATGTTTTTTACCAATTCTAACCTTCCAGACACTGCCTGAAATTTCTCTATAGCTTTTTTAACTATTTCTTCCTTTACATTGAATAGTTTGGCAACTTCCACCGCACAGGCAATATTTTCTAAATTGTGTTTGCCTAATAGACTTATATTCCAATTTTTTGGTATTTTTTTTATGTCAGTAATTATCTTTTTACCTTTAGCACCTTTTACCAAGCTCTCCATATTCTTACTTAAAATAAGTGTATCCCCTTTTTTTTGATATTTATAAATAAAAGATTTATCTAAAAAGTATTTCTTTAAATTATTGTCATAGTAATTTAAATGATCCGGCATGAAATTCGTAAAAACAGCAATATTAGGGGAAATTTTATCTTCGCCAAAACCCTGAAGTTGCCAGCTTGAAAGTTCAAAAACAGCCACGTCTCCTGGTTTAACTATTTTTAAAAGTGGCAATGCTGCAGTTCCCTTTATGTTTCCACCGAGGTGAACACGAAGTCCTGCGGATTTTAAAATTTCATAAATTAAAATACTAGTTGTGCTTTTACCTCGAGTACCAGTAATACCAATAATTTTTACTTCGGGCGCAAGTTTCATAAACAAAGACTCATCCATCTCTATTGGTATACCTTTTTTCTGAGCATGAAGAATATAAGGAGAATCAAGTCTGACTCCTTGGCCTTTTAAAATAAAATCCTTATTTTCAAAATCTTCAAATCTATGTTCGCCGAGGGTATATTTTATTCCTTTATATTTGGCGAGTTTTTTTAAAGATGGCGCTAACTCTTTCGCAGTTTTAATATCTGTCACCGTCACATCTGCCCCGCACTCAGAAAAAAATGCTATATCACCCAAGCGTTTCCCCAAAAGCCCAAGACCAACAACAGTGACTTTTTTATTCTTAAAATAATTCTTATAATCAATCATTTTAGTTGAATATTTTCTTATACTCTTCCATGTCATTGAAATGATGTTTGACTCCTTTTATTTCTTGATATGTCTCATGACCTTTCCCTGCACAAAGAATAATGTCACCTTTAACTGCAAGTTTTACAGATTCTTTTATTGCATCGAGTCTGTTGGGAATTGTCTTAGTTTTCTCTACTTCAGCCATAGATAAATCAACTTTCATTTCTTTTAATATTTTTTCAGGGTCCTCACTTCGTGGATTATCAGACGTAAGTATCGCAATATCAGAAAGCATAGCTCCGATTTTACCCATAATTCTACGCTTGAGTGGGTCACGGTCTCCACCACAACCAAATACTGTAATTAATTTACCATCTTGTGGTTTTATGTCTTTTACGGCAAAAATTATTTTCTCTAATGCATCTGGAGTATGCGCATAGTCCACCACAACCATAACACCATTTGAGGATGTAAAATGATCAAATCTACCAGTCGGTGGCTCCACTGTCTCTATACTCTTTTTTACTTTCTCCATATCAAAGCCTAAAAGATTACAAGCTCCCCAAACAGCCAACAAATTATAAACATTAAATTTACCTAAAAGTTTTGACTTGATTGTATGCTCGCCTATTTTTATTTCTAAACCAGTAAAATCATTTTTAAGTATTTCTCCTCTAAAATAAGCTGTGTCCGAAAGACCATAATAATACTCAGTAGCATTTATATTTGTAATCATAGCTTCTCCGTGCTCATCGTCATCATTTGAAAGAGCAAAGGCGTCTTTCGGCAACATGGTGAAGAACTTTCTTTTAGCAAAGAAATAACTCTCCATGCTTTTATGGTAGTCCAGATGATCTTGGGTTAAATTCGTAAAAATTCCACCAGCAAATTTCACCCCCCTGACCCTATTTTGATCCATAGCATGAGAGGAAACTTCCATAAAAACATATTCGCAACCAGATTTTGCCATCTCATAAAAAAGTTTCGTTAAAGTCACAGAGTCCGGTGTGGTGCCTGGAATTTTAGCACCTTTTTTAGGGCTCCATTTTTCTCCATTAATTAAAATATCAACTGTACTAATGAGCCCTACTTTATATCCTAGAGATTTAGCGATACTATATAGCAGTGTCGCTGTCGTAGTCTTACCATTTGTTCCTGTCACACCCACTATTTTTAATTTATGAGAAGGCTTACCATAATACTCTAATGCTAAAAACAATTTAAGTGCCCACCAAATACTTTTCAATTTTTTGGTTAAATTTTTCATATATTTATTCTACCACTTTTGATTCTACTTTTATTGTTTGGTCCACTGCTCCTTTTGTTGTACTTTTCACTAACTTATACATCTTTCGTAAAATATAAAAAAAGAAAAACATACAAAAAATTGAAAGCCAAAAAAAGAAACGAAAAAAGCTATATGGGCCACCGAGAATTTCAGTAAAACCTAAGATAAAAAGCCCGCCGAGTAAAAGTACAGCCGAGATAATAGGCATAATAAACATACCCATAAATAAATCCCCCACTTGTGAACTAGCAAAATTCCCAGGATTCTCCCGAGCATCACGAACCATATTTTTAATTTTTAAGACTCTAAAAATCATATTACGCTCCGTGGCACTTTTTGTATTTTTTACCACTTCCACATGGACAAAGGTCATTCCTACCTACTTCGTCTTTCTTGTTTTCACTATTAGGCTTAAACGATGCTTCGTTGGTTACCATGATTTGTTCTTTCCTTGGCTCTTCTTTTGGAAGGACAGGCTTATTTTCTACATTGATATTCATAATTAAAGAAAATACCTGGTCCTTGAAGACTTCTTCCATTTCCTTAAACATTTGTAAACCATCTTTTTTGTATTCTACTATTGGTTCTCTTTGACCATATGCTCGCAAGTTCACAGAGCTACGCAAATAATCCATAGCCTCTAGGTGTTCCATCCATAATGTATCATTAGTATACAAAGCAATTCTGCGGACAGT
>JAUPWJ010000051.1 GCA_030916575.1 Patescibacteria group bacterium
TAATTAAAAAAATTTACGACCCGGCTTGTGGTACATCGGGTATGCTTTCGGTTTCAAAGGACTACATATTAGAAAATATTAACAAAGATGCCGAAATATTCCTTTATGGTCAAGAATTAAATTCTGTCACATATGCTGTTGCCAAATCAGACATGCTTATAAAAGGTGACAACCCTGACCTGGTTCGTGGTGGCGAAAAAGACCATTCAAAGGCAAGTACATTATCCAACGACCAATTCTTTGGCGAGGTTTTTGATTATGGAATTAGTAACCCGCCATATGGTGTGGATTGGAAAAAAGACAAAGACGCCGTCGACCGCGAAGCATCTCGTGGCTATGCCGGGCGTTTTGGCGCTGGGACTCCGCGTATTTCAGATGGACAACTACTATTTTTGCAACACCTGATTTCAAAAATGAAGCCCGAAGCTGATGGTGGTTCACGCATTGCGATTGTCCACAATGGCTCACCTTTGTTTACTGGAGATGCTGGTAGTGGCGAAAGTGAAATTCGACGTTGGATATTAGAGAAAGATTTATTGGAAACTATCGTGGCATTGCCCGACCAATTGTTCTATAACACCGGCATTAATACATACCTATGGTTTGTGACAAATAGAAAATCAAAGGAACGTAAAGGCAAAGTTCAACTTATTGATGCACGAACATTTTTCAAAAAGACTCGCAAAAGCTTGGGTAGTAAGCGCCATGAAATAGACACCAATCACAAAAAGGAAATATTAGATATTTATGAAAGTTTTACTGAGGGTGAATTTTCAAAGATTTTCAAAACAACCGATTTTGCGTATAGACAAATAACTATCGAACGCCCACTTCGTTTGAAATTCGATTTTACAGATGCAAAAATAAAAGAATTGTTAGAAGTTTTTGACATCAAAGATAACAAAACTGGCATGAAGGATTTTATAGAATCTTTTGAAAATCAAATCATAACTAATAAAAAAGTATTAGACGAAAGAATTGCAGATTATATAAAACAACACAAAACTATCAAACTTACTGCCGGGCAATATAAAAAGTTTATTTCTATAGCTGGTGAGTGTGATGAAAATTCAGAAATTTGTGTAGACAAAGATGGTAATATCGAACCCGATGGCGAACTTCGTGATTATGAAAATGTACCATTTGAAATGGATATTTATGAATATTTCAATAAAGAGGTAAAGCCATATGTGCCTGATGCTTGGATCAATGAATCAGTGGTGGACCACAAAGACAGCAAGGTGGGTGTGGTAGGCTATGAAATCCCATTTACTAGATATTTCTATAAATACGAAGCGCCAAGAAGTTTGGAGGCTATTGAGACTGATATAGAAAGGGTTGAAAATGAATTATTAGACTTATTAAAGCAATTATAAAATGTATAAATCAGATATTATAAAGGCAATAGAAAATCAACAGATGATTAGAATTCATTGGAAAAAAGAAACCACTGGACAATATTCTGAGTGTGACTTTGCTCCGTATGATATATTCCCAAAAACAAAGAAGGGCTCTTACTATGAACGCGATATCTTGTTGGGTGTAGAACATGAAAAATTTGGCTACAAAGATCATGTTGCAAATATTTATTTAGATACAATTCAAAGTGTTAGTATTTTGAATCAGCATTTTGATGGAAACGAAGTCAGAAGAATTATAAATCCAAAATATAATCCCGTAATTCATCGTAATTGGTAATATGCAAACACTAAAACTTACAAAAAAATACGAAACATATCCTGAATGCAAAGATTCGGGGGTTGATTGGTTGGGTAAAATCCCGAAAGATTGGGGATTAGAAAAGTTAAAAAATAAGTTTAATTTTGAGAAAGGAAAAGATGCGGCTAAATTTACTCAAGATTATATAGGACATGAAAAAAATATAGGCAATTATCCTGTATACAGCGGGCAAACAGAAAATAATGGAATAATGGGAAATATAAATTCATATGAATATGATCTTAGTGCTCCTGCAATATTCACGACAACTGTTGGGGCTAAAGCCATGACCCCATTAGTTTTGAATGGTAAATTTAATCTTTCTCAGAATTGTCTTTTAATGGTTCCTAAAAATAGAGATACTGATTCTCGTTTTTTCTACTATCAGTTATTCGGTTTATTTAAAAGTATGAAAGACGAAATTCCTTCACATATGCAACCCTCATTGAGAGTTAGTGATTTAAATAAATCATCAGTCGTATATATTTCACCAGAAAACCAAACAAAAATTTCAAATTACCTAGATGAAAAGACAAAAAATATTGATCAAATAATTGAGAAAAAACAAAAACTTATTGAGCTTTTGCGTGAAAAACGCACAACGATTATTAATAATGCGGTTACAAAATTTAATGTAGAAGGTAGAACAGGAAAAATAAAACATTTAGTTAAGTCTATTGAATCTGGTATTTGGGGTGATAACCCTTTAGAAAATTATGATGATATAAAATGTCTTCGTGTGGCTGACTTTGATTATGAAAACCTGAGTTTTTCTCAAGTTGAAACAATTAGGAATAATCCTAATTTATCAAAGAAAAAAATATTAAAAAAAGGTGATATTTTGGTTGAAAAATCTGGTGGTGGTGAAAAAACTCCTGTAGGTAGAGCTATCCTTTTTAATTCTGATGAAAAAATGGTATGTGCTAACTTTATAGATATTATTAGGGTTAATACAGATAAAATTTTACCAGAATTTTTAGTGTTTTATTTGTCATATATATATTCAGGAAGAATAAATACTAAATATATTAAGCAAAATACAGGTATTCAAAATATGGACATTAAAACTTATTTTAGTGAAATGATTACTATCCCGGATTTAAATACCCAAAAAGATATTATTATTACTATTTATAAAAAAATGAATATTTTTGATAGTGCTTTAAAAAAGGTTGAAAAATCACTCGAAACATTACAAGAATTTAAATCCTCGTTAATATCAAATGTCGTAACAGGAAAAGTAAAAATATAGACTTATGAGATTAAAATCAGAAAGATTAGATGCTGTTGAATTGGACAACGAAGTCTTTAAAAAACTTCTAAACTTTTATCCAGAAGAAAAACTCATGGAACATGAGGTATTTAAGAATGCATTTAATGTAAGCTCAATTACCTATAATGAGCTAAAGAGCATAAGTGAAAAGATACATCTTCCTTGGCAGATGTTTTTACTTGATATGGATAATTTAAAAAGAGAATTAGAAAATATTGAAAAAAATAGATTAGATAAGTTTCCAAAAGAGCTGCTCCAAATACATAAAAGAAAATCTGCAGGAGAAGTAACCTCAAAAAGGATTATTGATCGACAAATAAGAACACAGTCTTTTGTGGTGTCTCAGTTACCAGAAAATTTTGTTTGTGATTTTTCAGGTTCTTTGAAGGGTAAGGATATGCAAAATTGCGTAAATCACATTATTAGTTATTTTGATATTGATTTGAATTATTTTAGGTCTAGAGAATCAGGTGAAAAAGCAAAAGAATATCTTATTCAGCAAATTCATTTAAAGGGTAATATTAATATATCACAAGGTGTTAGAAAAAATGGTATTTTACCTGAAGTTAAAAACACATCCACTTTGTACAAAAATACTAGCGGTTTTGTTGTTAAAGATAAAAAAATACCTTTTATTTTCTTACCCAGCGAACTTAACCCGAATGAAAATCATTTCAGACAAATATATACTTTAATGTACTTGATTGTTATTATTGGAATGGAAGAGTATTCACACGCTATTGAAAATTATTCGATTCAAAAAATAAGAGATGATAAAAAATTTAAATTAATTAATGATGTTGTTTCTGAAATACTTTTACCCACATCTATAACTAATAGCCTAGGTTTTAATTCTATTGATAGAGATATGGTCAATAAGCTAAAGGATGAATATAAGATTTCTTACACAGCAATTTTGTTTGTTTTAAGAATTAGAAAAAAAATTGATAAAGAATACTATGAATCATTAAAACTTCCAGAAAGGGAAATCAGTGTTTTTATAGAGATAAAAAAATGGTTTAACCAACCTCATATAATAACTTCGGTAAGAAAATTTTGCGGGGATGTTGCTTTTGAAAAAGTTAATAATGCTATTAAAAATAATTCAATTTATCCAAATCAAGCGCAAATGATTATTTTTGGTCGATTTAGAAAAGATAAATGGAGTGATTATAGATCAAAAATATGAAAATTATAGATACAAACATTTTAAATAAATTTGTAAAAGGAGAAATCATACTTGATTTGTCTAATGGATTTTATATTACAGATGATTTAAAAAATGAAATTGATAATCTTAAGTCAATTTCCTCTGAATACAAGAGACAAGCAGAAAGAATAACGTTTATAGATATTAAAAACCATCCTCATTTTAATGAAGCTAAATATCTAGAAAATTACAAACAATCGATAAATAAATACAATAGTATTGTATCCTTTTATGGTTTAAAAGGCCTGGGTGATATTTCGATTATTGCAATGATTTCAACAATTATAAATCACCCTAACCCAACACTGTTCGAAGGTAATGATATAATTGAAATAATTACGCACGATGGACCCTTAAAGGATGTTTTAGGAGAAAAGTTTGGGAAAAAGATTATCATTAACGATCCTATGTAAAATAACATGACACAAAAAACAAACACAAAAGAATCAGGGTTCGAGGAGTTTATTGAAAATGAACTGGTGAATAGTCAGGGGTATTTGTCGCGGCAAAGTTCAAGTTATGACAAGGCTCTTTGTATGGATACCGAGCTTGTTTTGGAATTTATTCAAAAGACTCAAAATGAAAGTTGGGCTAAATTGGCCGAGCAGTATGGAGATGAAGTGGGCGAGAAGTTCTTGGCACGATTAGATGACGAGGTAAATGCTCGCGGGCTTTTGGATGTACTGCGCACTGGTGTGTCTGACAGGGGTGAGAGGTTCCGTTTGGCATATTTCAAGCCCGAGAATAGTAGGAATTCTGAAACATTGGCTGATTATGCGGGTAATATTCTCAGTGTCATGCGCCAGGTTAAATACAGTGCAAAGAATGAAAATTCTATTGATATGGTTTTGTTTGTAAACGGCTTGCCTTTGTTTACTGTTGAATTAAAAAATCAATTTACAGGGCAAAATGTAATCAATGCTATTTCGCAATATCGTACCGATCGTGATCAAAAAGAAAGGCTACTTTCTTTCAAAAGATGCTTAACACATTTTGCTATGGATACCGACCAAGCGTATATGACAACAAGGCTTGAAGGTTTGAATACTTATTTCTTGCCATTTAACAAAGGCAACAAAGGTTCATCGGGTAACCCCGAGGCGCCAAAAGGTAAATATAAAACTCATTATTTGTGGGATGAGGTTTGGGTTAAAGACAGTGTTTTTGATTTAATAAGTAATTTTATTCAAGAAGTAGTTGAAGAGAAGAAGGACAAAAATGGCAAGATAAGAAGGGAAGAGAAAATAATTTTCCCTCGATATCATCAGTTGGAAGCTGTTCGCAAATTAGTGACTGATGCGCAAATAAATGGTGCAGGTAAAAATTATCTAATTCAGCACAGTGCCGGTTCGGGTAAAAGTAATACTATTGCATGGGTAGCGCATAGGTTGGCGGAACTTCATAATGAAAATGGTCAAAATGTTTTCGATGGTGTTATTGTCGTGACCGATCGTCGGGTGCTGGATAAACAATTGTCTGATACAGTTAAAAGCTTTAGCCAAATTGTGGGTCTGGTAAAACATGTTGAATCATCTGCTGAACTGAAGGAGGGTATTGAAAAGGGTACTAGAATTCTAACAAGTACTTTGCAAAAATTCCCAGTAATTGTTGATAGTATTGAAAAAACCGAAGGTAAAAAATTTGCTGTAATTATTGACGAGGCCCATTCATCACAATCGGGCGAAAGTGCGGCTGATCTAAGGCAGGCATTAACATTAGATGAAGCAGAAAAAGACGAAGAGAAGGCCGAGAAAGCTTTTAAAACAGTTGAAGATCAAATAATAGAACGCATGAAAGCGCGCAAGGTAGCATCGCCTAATTTGTCATTTTTTGCTTTTACAGCAACACCAAAACAAAAGACATTGGAATTATTCGGCACAGAGGATACACTGACTGGTAAATTTGGTCCGTTTTCATTGTATTCAATGAAGCAAGCAATTGAAGAAAAGTTTATTTTAGACGTGTTAAAAAATTACACAACTTATCAAACATATTTTGGGCTTTTGAAAAAGGTAGAGGATGATCCCGAATTCGACAAGAAAAAGGCTCAAAGATTAATGGTGGGTTATGTCGAGCGTCACGAGCATGCGATTGATAAAAAGGTGGCAATAATGGCCGAACATTTTGAAGAGAAAATTGCTGGTTTAATAAATGGTAAAGCTAAAGCTATGGTGGTTACTAAATCACGTTTGCATGCAGTGCGTTATAAAATTGCTTTTGATAAATATCTAAAAGAGAAGGGTTATAATCACAAAACATTGGTGGCATTTTCAAGTACAGTTAAAGATGTTGATACAAAATTAGAATACACCGAAGGTCAAATGAATAGTATCCCTGAAAGCCAAACAGCTGAAGAATTCAAAAAAGACGAATACAAGTTTCTAATTGTTGCCGAAAAATACCAAACCGGATTTGACCAACCATTGTTGTCGGTAATGTATGTCGACAAAAAGTTGGGCGGTGTTAGTGCAGTACAAACATTGTCACGTCTAAATCGTACAACTTATGCCAAGCAAGATACCTTTGTGTTGGACTTTGTGAATGATACTGATGATATTAAAGAGGCTTTCCAACCATATTACACAACTACAATACTTTCAGAGGCGACAAATCCAAATATACTGCATGATTTAGAACGTGACGTGTTAGGTTTTAAATTCTTTACTGATTTTGAAGTAAATGGATTTATTGATGAATATTTTGGTAATGCGACACCTGATGTATTGAATAATATAATTGACAATGTAGTAATGCGCATAAGTGAAGAAAATTTAACCGCTGAAGAAATGGAGAGTTTCAAAACTACAGTTTTTGATTATCTTAAAAAGTATGCGTTTATTTCACAAATTGTTACTTTTGAAAATCCTCAACTTGAAAAGTTGTTTATCTTCTTGAAATTCTTAGTCAAAAAACTACCGAAGAGGGAAAATCCTTTGCCGTACGAAGTACTTGAAGCAATTGATATGGAAACATACAAAGTTGAAAAAAAGGTAGAGACAAATGTTTTGCTTGAAAATAAAGATGGCGAAATTGATCCAATGGGTGGTGGTGGAGATGGTCATACTGGTCCAGAAGATGAAATAGATATGCTCTCAAAAATTATTAAAGAAATAAATGACAGATATGGTACGAATTTCAGTGATTCTGACAAGGTAATATTAAATGATTTAAGTCTAAGATTGTTAAAGAGTGATATATTGCAAGGCTCGGTTAAAAATAATAGTAAAGATTCTGCTAAACTAAAATTTGATCAGTTGTTCCAAGATGAACTTGTTGGTGTTTTGGATAATCACTTTAATTTATACCAAAAGCTTGACCAAAATCCCGAACTTAAAAAATTCGTTCAAGAGCGTGTATTTGAGTATGTTGTTAGAAAGATTAAGGTTTAATTATGGAAAAAGATAGGGATTAAAGGTGTCAGGTACCATTAAAGTAGCTGATTTTTAGAAATTTGGCAGGATCTATAAAAAGGTCTATGATAGAGGTAGTATGAACGAATCACATTCAGAGAGAAAAGCCCTTGCCTTCTACCAAAAACACCGCCATATAATAAACGGTATAGGTATTTTTGTACTCTTTTTTGCATTAGGCTGTGCAAGTCAAGCTCTATATTACAAATTTTCAAATAATCAAGTCTATACAGGGTCTGACACCACAGATGATGACTGCTCGGTTGTGGGTATCAACTTACATGGAACTCTATTAACATATACTCCTGTCCATGCTGACAATGACCCAGCTTTTAATTATGATTCGGTGGCTAGTGAAGAGATTACATACAAAATCAAACAAGCAAATAAAGATGAAGATATTAAAGCAATTATTTTGGAAGTTGATTCTGGAGGGGGTGTCGGTGTGGCTGGAGAAGAAGTCTCTAACGCTGTAAAAAGTAGTGCCAAGCCTGTCATAGGGCTCATAAGGACTACTGGGGCATCTGCTGCGTATTTTGCCATAAGTAGTGCTGATAGAATATTTGCTTCTAAATTCTCTGATATTGGTGGAATTGGTGTAACTGCTTCTTATTTAAGTAATGTTCAAAAGAATCAAAAAGATGGCTTAAATTACGAGCAATTAACTGCCGGTAAATATAAGGATTCGGGTAGGCCGGACAAGCCTCTAACACAAGATGAGAAGAATCTTTTCCTCAGAGATATAAATATTGGATATGAATATTTTGTCAAAGCTATTTCAGAGAATCGCAAAATTGCTATAGATAAAGTAAGAGTTATTGCTGATGGATCTACTGTAATGGGAGCGCAAGCTATGAAGATCGGTTTGATTGATGAGGTTGGGGGAATGGATGAAGTAGAAAAATATATTGAAGAGACAACAGGGGAGAAACCAGAGATTTGTTGGAAGTAATTGTCTAGGACTCACAAGGACAGTCCTTGTGTATGTGTTAAAATGTTTTTATGCAATTAAATAATCTAACAGAAGAAGAAAAGAGAGTAATAATCGACAAAGGCACGGAGATGCCTTTTGCCGGTGAGTATGTAAACAATACGGCACATGGTGTGTATGTTTGCAGGCAGTGCAATATGCCACTGTATAATTCACAAGACAAATTTGAAAGTACTTGTGGGTGGCCGAGCTTCGATAATGAAATATCTGGGGCAGTTAAGCATACACTTGATGCTGATGGTTCAAGAACTGAAATTACATGTGATAATTGCGGAGGGCATCTAGGGCATGTATTCGAAGGCGAAATGCTGACTGATAAAAATATAAGACATTGTGTAAATTCAATATCGTTAAAATTTATAGAGGGGGAATAATTACTGTGTTATAATATTAAGATGAAGAAGGTTACAAAAAATAAAGAATTGGTAATCTATCAAGCAAAGAACGGGGCGATTGAGCTTCGTGGTGATTTTTCGCATGAGACAGTATGGGCAAATCGTATGCAGATGGCTGAGATTTTTGGAGTTAATCCACAGGCTATTTCAAAGCATATAAGGAATATTTATAAAGAAAAGGAACTAAATATAAAACCAACTAGTTCCAAAATGGAACTAGTTCAAAATGAATCTGGTAGAGTAGTTAGAAGAACTGTAGATATATACAATCTTGATATGCTAATAGCTGTAGGATATAGAATTAACTCTGTAATTGGTACACAGTTTCGCATTTGGGCTACTAAAACCTTAAAAGAACATATTACCAAGGGCTACACAATCAATCGCAAACAAATTGGTAAGAATTATGATGCTTTTATGAAGTCAGTAGCCGATATACAAAATCTTTTGCCCGAGCATATGACACTGGACCCAAAGGCAATACTGGATTTAGTAAAAGAATTCTCGGCTACATGGGTATCGCTTGATGCGTATGACCACGATAATCTAACAAGTATTGGAACAACAAAGAAATCGATTAAATTAACCGGTAGTGAATTGACTGAGGCAATTTCGAATTTCCGAAATGAGCTTTTGAGAAAAGATGAAGCAACAGAAATTTTTGCCCAAGAGAGAAACGCAGGAAGTGTTGTGGGTATTGTAGGTAATGTAATGCAGTCATTTGGTGGCAAGGATGTATATGCAAGTATTGAAGAAAAGGCAGCCCACCTACTTTATTTCATGGTTAAAAACCATCCTTTTGTAGATGGAAATAAAAGAAGTGGGGCTTTTGCATTTGTTTGGTTTTTGCGCAAAGCCAAGGCAAAAAATTTCAGAAATATTAATTCGGCAAGTTTGACTGCACTGACATTGCTAATAGCTGAGAGTAATCCTAATAAAAAAGATCAAATGACAGCATTAGTAACACAAATGTTGAAATAATCAAAAAAGCCTAAGCGAGAGCTTAGGCTTTTTTGATAAATTCTGTTTTGAGGACTATGCCTTTCATGCCGTCTATACTGCATTCGATTAGGCCCTCTTCGTCGGTCAGGCGAATGTTTTTGGCTTTGGCACCCTTTTTGATAACAGTGCTACTGCCTTTTAACTTCAAATCCTTGATTAATATTATACTGTCGCCGTTGGTCAAAATGTTGCCATTGGCGTCACGTTGTATAACAACGTCTTCATCATTTTCTTCATTCATATTTGTATTATATATGAGTATTCATAA
>JAUPWJ010000052.1 GCA_030916575.1 Patescibacteria group bacterium
ATAAAAGATGCAGGTGAAACTAATTTCTCTGCTGGAGATATCGTTGAAAATACAGCATTTATTGAAGAAAATGTAAGAGTAAATGGACTTTCCGGTAAAGAATCAAAAGCTGAAACAGTTGTTCTTGGAATTACAGAAGTATCATTACGAACTAAGAGTTGGTTATCTGCTGCTTCTTTCCAAAATACAAACCGTGTCTTAATTGAAAATGCTGTTAAAGGCGGAGTGGATTATCTACGAGGACTAAAAGAAAATGTAATTATCGGAAGATTGATTCCAGCTGGTACTGGTTTTAAGAAAAAGTTAGAAAACATACTAGAGTAATATATCTTATGAGCTCTCCCGTTACACAAATTAAGGAGAGACTGTCAATCGAAGAAGTAGTCTCTACTTATATAAAAATAGAACGGTCCGGCGTAAATTTTAAAGCGCGGTGTCCTTTTCATAATGAAAAAACACCTTCCTTTTTTATCTCGCCGGGACGGTCTAGTTATTATTGTTTCGGTTGCTCTGCCTCAGGAGATATTTTTACTTTCGTAGAAGAATTTGAAGGATTGGATTTTAAAGGTGCGCTTAAGTTGTTGGCAAATAAAGCAGGTGTCGTTTTATCTGATTTTAACCCTGAGAAAGAAAGTGAAAAAGAAGTTCTCTATAGGATAATGGAAGATACTACAAATTTCTTTATAGGTAATTTGTCTCAAAATACTCCTGTTATTAATTACTTAAAACAAAGAGGCTTAGAAGATAAATCAATTGCTGATTTTCGCATTGGTTTTATCAAAAATGAATGGCGAGACCTGTATCAATTCTTAGTAAAAAAGGGATATAAAGATAATGAAATTGAAAAAGCAGGCTTGGCCAAAAAAACTGAAAAGGGAATGTACGATAGATTTCGTGGAAGAATTATTTTCCCAATAGCAGACTCTAGCGGTAGAGTTATTGCTTTCTCAGGCAGAATATTTGAAGATGACGGGAAGAGTGCAAAGTATTTAAATAGTCCTGAGACTCCTATATTTAATAAATCTTCAGTCTTGTATGGCCTTGATCGCGCCAAAGATTCTATAAGAAAAAATAATTTCTCTTTTTTAGTTGAAGGACAGATGGATTTAGTTTTATCGCATCAGGCTGGTTTTAAAAATACAGTAGCTACATCCGGAACTGCACTTTCTGAGTCCGTGGTTTCTAAAGAAAATGTTGTTTCAAATTTGGGACTTTTACGAAGACTGTCAGAGAATATCGTACTTGCATTTGATGCAGATAAGGCTGGAATAAATGCATCAGAGAGAGCTGGGAAAATAGCCTTATCGCTCTCTATGGATGTAAAAGTAGCCAATATAAAAGAAGGAATGGACCCTGCTGATTTGATTTCAAAAGAAGGGGTGGAAGCATGGCGTGAAGCAATACGAGGCTCTAAACATATTATAGAATTTCTATTAAATAGAATTATTAAAAAAACAAATAACGATACTAGGCTTGTTGGCAGAGAAGTGAAAGAAAAGTTATTACCATTCGTCAACTTTATAGATAGTGCTATTGAAAAAGCACATTTTATTAAAATGATAAGTGATACTGCGAGCATAGCAGAATCCGCACTTTTGCAGGATTTAAAAAAAGTAAATGAAGATTTAAAAGTTGAAAAAGAAGAGATAGAAATTGCTAAAAATGTGAATACGAAACTCTTCCGGCAAGATTATATAGAAAGAAAGCTTTTCGGTATAATATTTTGGCAACAAAAACAGTCTTTGCCGATTATAGATACGAAAAGAATTTTATTAGATTTAGGAGAATTATTAAATAAGACAGAAGATGAAATTTTAAATAAATTTAAAGACAGGGGGGAAGATTTGATATATGAAGCGGAAGTTTTTTATGGAGGAGGGGAGAATTTAGTAAAGGACGTTATTGAATTGCTGAGTAACTTCAAAGAGGAGTATCTCAAAGAACAATTAGCTAAAAAGATGATGGAATTACATTTAGCTGAAAAAGAAAAAGATAGTGAAAAATCAAATAAAATTTTAAATGAATGTCAGATTATTAGCAATAAAATTGAAGAATTAAAAAATGGTCGCATAAAATAATAAACATATATGAAGAAAAAAATAAAAAACAAAAAAATAATTAAGAAAGTAAAAAAAGTTGTTAAAAAAGTTAAGGTTAAGAAGGTTGTAAAGAAAGTAAAAAAAGTTGTTAAAAAAGTTAAGGTTAAGAAGGTTGTAAAGAAAGTAAAAAAGGTTGAGAAAGAGAAAAAAGTAAAGGAAAAGAAATTAACTGCGAGTGAAAAGAAAATTGAAGAATTAGCCCGAAAGTCAAATGAGCTTATAGAGAAAGGACGAAAAAGAGGTTTTATAACTTACGATGAGATATTGAAGACTTTTCCTGATATTGAAAATAATATTTTCTTTTTAGATGAACTTTACGAAAAATTTGGTGTAGCCGGTATAGATGTCTTGGAAGGTGGGAACTTGCTTAATTTAGATAACGACCTAAATGACCCGAATTTAAATAAATCAGCTATTCACGACTCTATTCAAATGTATTTGAAAGAAATTGGTCAGTATCCACTTATTTATGCAAGTGAAGAAAAAGATTTAGCAAAAAGAATTGAAAAAGGGGATGAGGAAGCCAAGAACTTATTGGCTCGTGCAAACTTGCGTTTGGTTGTGTCTATTGCAAAGAAATATGTCGGCCGAAGTGCAAATTTAAATTTACTGGATTTAATTCAAGAAGGAAATTTGGGTCTTTTTAAAGCAGTTGAGAAATTTGATTGGACTAAAGGATATAAATTTTCTACTTATGCTACTTGGTGGATAAGACAATCTATAACTCGGGCACTTGCCGACCAGTCTAGAACTATTCGTATACCGGTTCACATGGTGGAAACAATTTCAAAATACAAACAAGTTCATCGAAGACTTTCTCAAGACTTGGGCCGTGAACCGTTGGCAGAAGAAATAGCTACAGAAATGGGAGTGCCAGTAGAGAAAATTCATATTATAGAAAATATTTCTCAAGAGACAATATCACTTGAGCAACCAATAGGAGATGATGACGATAAATCAACACTTGAGAACTTTATTCCAGACGATAAAATACTTCGTCCAGACCAAGAATCTTCAAGAAGAATTTTATCTGATCAAATAAAAGAAGTATTAGATGAGCTTAATCCAAAAGAGAAAAAGATTTTAGAAATGCGTTATGGTCTTATTGATGGTATACAACACACACTCGAGCGAGTGGGGGAAGAGTTCGGTGTCACTCGTGAACGTATTCGTCAGATTGAAGCTAAGGTTCACGAAAAACTTCGCCAACACGAAAAGATTTCCCGTCTAAAAAACTACTTTGATTAAATTTTAGAAAATAAAAAAGCAGTCCTAAAGGGACTGCTTTGTGTTTATATTTTCTTTGCATCTTTTTTGAAAAGCAAAGTACGTTTGTATACAGGTCGCATGATTTCTCTATAGCGACTTTCAAATAGGGAGAAGTTTGGTTCAGCAAGCTCTAAATTAAAAACTTTATTAAGTTCGAGCCTTAGTTCACCTATGCCTCTCTCAGTACAACCTCCTTTGGTCACAATTTTGTTATTGTGATTCTCAATAGCTTCTTTGTTGATATAAGATTTAATAAGTACTTCTATGGTGAGTTGCATTGTTTCCAAAATAAGCTTCAAAGCAGAATCTTGTTCATAACCAAGTTCTCCTGTTAGGTATCTTAATTTAGCTTTAATGTAATTCACCATACTTCTTCTAGCTCTAGTTTTGGCTCTTAAGAGATATTCTAGAGGATTTTTACTGTGAAATGCTCGGGATAAAAACTTACCAATATATCTAAGCCGCTTACAATGAGATGCTTGATTGCCTCTACTTTCTTCATATTGAGTAAAAGCCCATAAAAAAGTAGCATCAAAAGCATTTCCTGACCCCACTATTGGTATACTTTTCAAGACGTTTTTGTAGCCTTTTACAATAGAAGTTTTACCTAAATAATTGAAAAGTTTTACAGCGCTAGGCAACGCAGAATTATTACCATTTATTCCAGCAAAGACAGAATATCCAAGTCCATAAGCGACATTTGTCGTGGTAGTTCCACATACCATATGGCCATGAAAGACACCAAGTAGATTTTTCGCTTCCATTATATTTAATCCCGATGTGAGCGAAATTACAGTTCTAGATGTTCGAAATTTCTCAAAAACTGTTTTAAGTTTAGGATAAAGTTCTTGTACACCCGTAGGTAGAATACAAAGGATGCAATAGTCTCCATCTTTCGCATCTTCATACTTAGTAGTTGTGATAATTTTTGCTGATCTAAGGGAGTTGAATTTCTCCAAACTTTCCTTAGATCTTCCAATTATTATCAGTTTTGCATCTAGCATGCCCAGATTTATGGCACGAAGAAATCCTAAAGTAACAGCAAACGCAAGCTTGCCAGTTCCGACAATAGTAATGTTAGACATAATATATAGATTTATTGTTTACAAAGGACAAAAAAGAACAAAATAAAAACCAGCCTTTCGGGGGCTGGTTTTTAGGGATAAAGAGAGAATTTTTTATTACACACAAAAACCAACCACCGAGTTTTGGGTTGGTGTAAAGGGAGAACTATTTTTTATTTGTGTTTTGCAATAATTCATTACTTTTTTAGTATAGCATTAATCAGGTTTTAATCAAAGACTATTTTAACGCATCAATTTGAGCTTGAACTCCTTGCAAAGATTGAGCTCCAGGGATTTCGTCTACAACTTTTCCATTTACAACTATGAATGATGATGGTGTGCCACGAGATCCAGCTTTTTGAGCATCCATGACTTGAGTATTTATTTTATCTGCAAATTTACCACTTTCAAGACATGTATTAAATTTAACTAAATCAAGACCTACGTAAGTAGCGATTTTAGGAAGCTCGGCAACATCTAATCTGTCATTTGATTGTGTTCTTTTCATCATTTCGTCTAAATATTTCCAGAAAGTATCGTTTCCCCCCTGATCCCAAGCACACTCTGTTGCCTCCGCTTCATGAAAAGCTTTTTGGTGTAGAGAATCAATAGGGAAGTGTCTGTATACCCAAGCTACCTCACCTTCGTTATTAGCTACAACTTTTTGCATTGTATAGTGGAAAACTTTACAGAAAGGGCATTCGGTATCTGAGTATTCTACTATCATAATTTTTGCATTCGGATTTCCTAATATATGGTCATCTTTTGTAACTGGTTTGATTGTGACAATAGTGTCTTCTTCTGTATTTGTATTATCATTATTATTTACAACACTATTTCCCATGTTTCCACGTAATAATATAGCTCCTGCTATCATAATACCTACGATTAATATCGCTCCAGCTATTTGAGATTGGTTTTTATTACTTTCTACTTTGTTTTCTATGTTATTTTCCATATTTTTTGATTAAATGTTAATAATTCTACTATAGCATTTTTTTAGGTTATGGTATACTTAGTGAAGTAACAAGGAGACCACTGTCGTCGCATTGGTTTTCGAATAATTTATTAATAAATAATTATAAAATATTATGTGTGGACATTGCAAAGGTTGTACTTGGAGTTTGATTACAAAAATCTTACTTATTATTGGAGGTTTAAATTGGGGTTTGGTTGGTGCAAGTATAGTTTTAGATAGTGCAACTTCATGGAATCTAGTATCAATGTTACTTGGTTCTATGCCAGTAGTTGAAGGCATTGTTTATCTAGTTGTTGGTCTTGCTGCAGTTATGAGTATTTTTGGTTGTAAGTGCAAAAAGTGTGCAACTTGTGAAGTCTCTACTTCAGCTGTGGGAGGAGAGCAAAAGATGTAATTTTATTCTTTTATATGAAAGGCCCCGCTACGCGGGGTTTTTTATTGCAATTTCACTAAAAAATGATATAATTAGAAGGTTAATATGATTTCAATTTTTAGCATAATTTTTTATGTTTTGGCTTTTATGTCTGTCTATGTGCAGGTTTTTTTGCTTTTGACTTTTATAGAAAATCGTAAAAAAATTGTAGTTCGCAAGGGTGATATACAACTTAAAAAATATCCAGCTGTGACTGTGATTGTGCCATGTTGGAATGAAGAAAAAACTATTTATAAAACAGTTCGTTCACTTTTAGATTTAAATTATCCAAAAGATAAATTGAAAATCTTTTTAGTTGATGATGGTTCTACTGACAGTACTTGGCATGCTATAAATAAATTTGCAAAATACTCAAATGTAAATGTTTTTCATAAAAAAAATGGAGGTAAGCACAGCGCATTAAATTTAGGTTTAGAAAAATTAGAGACTGACTTTGTGGGTTGTTTAGATGCAGATTCTTTTGCAGATAAAAATGCACTTGTGC
The DNA here is from genome assembly GCA_030916575.1 of Patescibacteria group bacterium. Lineage (GTDB taxonomy): Bacteria > Patescibacteriota > Minisyncoccia > Phycocordibacterales > UBA9973 > UBA9973. The sequence goes on from JAUPWJ010000052.1 coordinate 6,329, forward strand.
GTATTATGAGTTATTTTGAAAAAGATCCGACAGCTATGGCTGTAGCTCCGTCCGTAATGGTTGAGAATCCAAAAAGTATTATTCAAAAAGCTCAAAAAGCAGAATATTATCTGTCTGTTTATGTTAAGAAAATGCTTGCATTTTTGGGGGCTATTCATGTGACTCCCGGTCCGCTTACTATATTTAAAAGACAAGTTTTTGATAACCTAGGTCCGTATAGAAGTGCACATAATACAGAAGATATGGAAATTGCTTATAGAATGCAAAGTAATCATTATAAAATTGAACAGTGCAATGATGCTTACGTATATACTAATACACCTTCTACTGTTTCTAAATTATACAAACAAAGATTGCGTTGGATTTATGGTTTTATCAACAACACGATAGATTATCGTAAGGTTTTGTTTAAAAGAAAATACGGTAATTTTTCTTTATTTACAGTACCAGCTGGTATTTTATCTGTAGTTGCAGTGAGCTATCTTTTCTTTAAAGTTGTTTATAGTTTGGGTAAATTTTTAGCTCATAAATTCGTTGAATATAGAGTAGTAGGTGTTGATTTCACACCTTCAGTTGGTTCATTTGACCCATTTTTTATTAACTCACAAGCAGGTATTTTTGTGTCTATAATGCTTTATTCTTTAGTGATTTTTTCTATTGTATTGGGTCATAAAATGGCAAAAGAGAAATGGTCATTTCCTGTAAATATCGTTTATTTCTTCGTTATTTATAGTGTTATTGCTCCATTTTGGTTGATGCGCGCACTTTTAAATACTGTAATAACAAAAAAGCCTTCTTGGCGATAATTTATGAATAATAATCTTGATTGGAAAAAATATTTTCTTGTATTTTTAATAACTGTTGGCCTGTTTCTTACTGCTATTTATTTGAGTAATTATTTCGGTGAAAAAAAACTTTCACAGTTAAAAACAATTCAAGATCAAATCGCCATAGATATACTTTCTTCAGAGACTCAGTTTTCATTACTTTCAGAACTTTCTTGTAAGAATGTTTCAGGAGCTTCTTTGTCAAATGAATTAGATGAATTGGGTGGGAAGTTGGATTGGGGAGAAAAGAATTTGGGAGCCACAGAAGAAGTTTCTTATTTAAAAAAATATTATTCTTTACTTCAAATAAAAGATTATTTATTGATGAAAAAAATTTCCGAACGTTGCGGACATAAATACGCTTTCGTTTTATATTTTTATACTACACTAGAGAATTGTAGTGAATGTGAAAAACAAAGTTTAGTGCTTTCAAAATTAAGAAGTACTTATCCAGAATTGAGGGTTTATTCTTTTGATTTCAGTACTGATTTATCGGCAGTCAAAGCAATGCTTGATATTTATAAAATTGAAGACACAAAATTACCCGCACTTGTAATTGAAGATGAAGTTTTGACAGGTTTCAATTCAGTTGAAGAGTTGGATATTAAGATAAAAGAAACTTTTAAATTAGAATCTAAAATTGAAAATATACCAGAAAAAGTAGAAGAATAGCTTGACTTTGTGTAAATTTAATTGAGTATTGCTGTATTTTTATTTTTTCCTTTATTTATCAACATTTTCTCTTGAAAATCCATTGTATCTGGCACACTATATGTATTATAATTAGTTTATGTTCTTAAAGAACATAAATGATTTTTTTATAGATAAAAAACAATTCTTCTTTTTTACCTCCAAATTTTTATTGGTTGTTATTTTTATATTTTCAATCGTATTTTTCCCTGCTTTTGCTCAGACTGGAGCTCCTGCAATTATAAGTCACCAAGGAAGACTTCTGGATTCCACTGGTGAACTACTAGGAGGAGCTTCTGGAACAGATTATTGTTTTAAATTTTCCTTTTATGATGATGCCACAGTAGGTGGTCTGGATACTGAAGTTTGGCCAGGTGGTCCATCAACCATGACAGCAGAAGTTGTGAATGGAGTTTTCAATGTTGGTATTGGAGATGTTTCTGCTGGTGGTGATGTTCTTGATTTTGATTTTAATTCTACCGATGAAGTTTATTTAAATGTTGAAGTTGGAGAGCAAGTTCTTGGTTCTTGTGTCGGTGCAACCTTTGAAAATCTTTCACCGCGTCAAAGAATTAATTCTGCTGGTTATGCTATCAATTCAAATACTGTTGGGGGCTTTACTCCATCACAAATTCCGGGAGCTGATGAGGTTGTGGTCTTAGATGCAAGTGGAGATTTAATTTTAGGAGGGGTAGCTGACGTTGGAGGAATAACTATTAATGCTGATGCGTTTACTGACTTAACAGGAAATGGTTTAGCGATTTCTGCTGGAGTTTTGAATTTAAATTTAACTACTTCTGGTACAACTGGCTCTACTACTTCAAATTCCGGTCTTGAAGTTGGTTCTGGTGGGCTGACTTTACTTAAAGGTTGTGCTGATAATGAAATTTTAAAATATACTGATGCAGGTGGATGGGCATGTGCCACAGATTCTTCTGGGGGAGGTTCTGGAACATTAGATGATGCATATAATAATGGCGGCACAGTGACTGTTGATGCATATGATGTTTTATTTAATTTAAATAATGCGACTAACGATTATAAATTCACTATTGATAATACTAGTGCGGGAACTATAAACGATGGTTTGGTTATTCAAACTACAGGTGGTGGTGCGGTAATTACAGACGCGATAGATGTTTCAGATGTAGATATAGTTAATGCAATAAATGTTGGAGCAAACGACATTATCGGGACTACTGGTTTAATTAATTTTACGAATTTTGATGTAGATGCTTCAGGAAATGTTTTATCTGCTGGAAATATTACCGCTACCACTTTCATCGGAGGACTCACAGGTAATGCAAGTACAGCAACAGCTCTTGCTGCTAACCCAAGTGATTGTGCCGCAAACACTTTCGCTACTACAATTGCTGCTAATGGAGA
>JAUPWJ010000053.1 GCA_030916575.1 Patescibacteria group bacterium
CTTGTGACACATTCTATAATAAATGGTCATTCATATATTGTTGTGGTTATGAAGAGTGATGATAGATTCGCAGATACAGAAACATTACTGTCATATATATCTAAAGATACACTTTATTTTTCTCCTGAGATTTTTAAATAATTTATTCTGAAGTTTGAGACTGTTTTATCGCTTGAACGTACGCATAAAACCCATTTTTTCCTTCAAAAACATAGATTGGTTGAATATATTTCTGTTTTTCATTTGTTACATAATAGGCTAAATATGCATTCTTGATTGCAATTTCACTTGATGTTCCATAGTAGTTTGCGATGTATGCTTTTCCATTTTTAAGTTCTTCGTAAGCCTCTTGAATTGATTTTATTGGATATGTTGATGAAATATCACTTATTTCTTGATGTGAAAATTGTCCTTCAAGGAGTGTGGTTGAAGGACCACGATTTGCCAAAAGAAAGTAGAAAATTGAAAATGGAGGAAGTGGATATCTTATTGGGATTTCATCAATATCTTTTTGAAAAAGATCAATTCTCGTAATTTGGCCATTTGAAATACTAGTAGCGGGAAAAAGTTCATTGTTTTGAAGTGTAAGATATTGAGTGGTTGTTAAGTCGGGATCAAAATCAAGTGGATACAAATTTAGCGCCTTTAAAAATGTGGAAATCTCACCTGATGCTTGATTTGAACTTGGAGCTCCTTGGCTTGAGGTAACAATCGGATCTGCTAGGTAATTTGAGGAAATTGTAAAATCATTTGAAACAATATTATATGTAATTCTTTTGTTTGTGACAGTTCTGTCAATCCATGAGTAAACAGTATCAGTAATCTTTGTTTCAGCCAGTTCAAAGTCTACTGTAGCAAGTTTTTCACGAGTATCTCTGAGGTTGAGCAAATTTGGCTCTGGTTCTACAGTTTCAAATACTTTAATCCTATCTGGATAGGAAGGTAATTTTCCAGAAACAGTATCAATAACGTACGTAAATTTCTGATCAGTCTTAGATTTTGGGAATGATAATGGTGGAAGAGCACCAAATGCTGTTTCCGGTGGTGGTGGGACATCAGGGAAAACTGATTTATAAACGACTATAGATCCTCTAACTAGAAAAACAAGAATTATAATTGCAGTGATACCGATTCCACCCCATTTTAATATGTTTTTTGTAAGTTCTGTTGTGTCATGTAAACTGGGCATACCTTGAGTATAGGAAAGCTTCGAGCTATAATGCAAGAACGTTAGCTATGAATGATATTTCTCAATTAGTTAGAACACGTATTGCTCCTTCGCCAACAGGTGAAGATATTCATATTGGTAATTTATATACTGCTCTTATAAATTACATTACTGCAAAGAAGAATGGAGGGGTATTTATCGTTCGAATTGAAGATACAGATAGGACTCGACTTGTTGAGGGTGCTATGGAAAAAATTCTCTCAACACTTGAAAGATTTGGTATTGTCTGTGATGAAGGCCCAGGAAAAAATGGAGAATATGGTCCATATATTCAGTCGGAAAGACTACCACTTTATAAAAAGTATGCAGAAGAGTTGGTAGTGTCAGAAAAAGCCTATTATTGTTTTTGTTCAAAGGAAGAACTTGAAGTACTGAAGGAAAAAAATTTAAGTAGAAGACATTGGGATGTGTGTGAGGATAAAAATAACAAGGAGAGAGTATCAACTGATTTATATGTTATTCGCCTTAAGGTACCAGCAAACACTGAAGTAAAATTCCACGATATGATTAGAGGAGAGATAGTTATTAATACGGATCAAATTGATGATCAAGTTCTCCTCAAGTCTGATGGATTTCCCACTTATCACTTAGCAGTTGTTGTTGATGATTATCTTATGAAAATATCACATGTGATTAGAGCAGAGGAATGGATATCATCAACACCCAAACATATCTTACTTTACAATGCTTTTGGCTGGGATTTACCATTTTTTGCTCATGTTCCAATATTGAGAAATCCAGATAAAAGTAAATTGTCAAAACGAAAAAATCCTGTTTGGGCATCGTGGTATCTTGAAGAAGGTTTTTTACCTGAAGCAGTTCTTAATTATTTAGCATTAATGGGCTGGGGACATCCACAAGGAAAAGAGATCTTTACTCTCGAGGAGTTAATGGATATTTTTGATCTCAAAGATGTTCAGACTGTTGGTCCTGTTTTTGATATTGCCAAGCTTCGTTGGATGAATCAACAATATATCCAGCATTTATCAAAGGAGGAATTGAGTAAGAGGCTGCTTACTTTCTATGGAGAAAATAGAGATATTATTTCATTACTTGAAGGAGAAAAATCAACACTTCTTTTAGATATCATCAGTACTCGATTAAGTACTCTCAAAGAACTACTTCCTCAAGTTGAATACCTTTTTGCAAAACCTTCGCAAGATTTTATGACTAAAGAGTTAGGAGATCTTTCCTTGAAAATTCGTCAAAAGTTTGAAAATATTTCAGAAGCTGATTGGTCTAAAGAAGCACTTTTAAATGTGATGAAAGAGCTAATGAATCAGGAAAAAAATATAAAAATGTCTGATATTTATCTCCTTTTCACCGGTAGTAGCAAAGGATTACCACTGCCTGATATGCTAGAGATATTAGGTCGTGAGACAACACTTTCACGTCTTAGTCAGTAATATGCTAACTCCTCTTGCCCATATCATCTCACTACTTTTTAATCCAGTTGTTTTGCTTTTCCCAGTTCCATATCTTCTTGTTGTCAGAGAGACAGGAAATCCAGTATATGCTCTCAAATGGACAATTTTTTCCCTATTTTTTCTTGTTATTATTGGTATTTTTATGGGATATGCAGTGAGAAAAGGCTATTTTACTGATTTTGATGTTTCCAAGAGAGAACAAAGGCCGCTGCTTTTTCTCTTTATTTTTCTTATTTGTATTTTATATTTTCTTTCACTGCTTTATCTTCAAGGACCTGTTGTTCTTTTTATAATTCTTGCAGGTATTTTATGTAGTGTCCTTGTTTTTAGTTTTTTAAATACGAGAATAAAGGCAAGTATTCACTTAGCTACCGTTTCTGCACTCATTTTTTCTTTTAGTATGCTTTATAGTGATGTTTTTTTGCTATTATTAATATTAATTCCTATTGTTGCGTGGTCACGCATACATATAAAAAGACATACGTTTGAAGAGACAATAGTTGGAACAGCAACAGGAATTGTTATAACCTTTCTTTTTTATGTCTTATTTAAAATAGTATTGGGAATGTCTGTATCAGTATGATAAAACACAGAAAACTTATTGATTCTTTCGGTTTTGCAATTGAAGGAATTAGATATGCATTTGAAGAAGATCAAAATATAAAAATTCACCTGATTGCTGCAATTTTTGTTGTAATTCTTTGCATTCTATTTGATGTAACTGCTTTTGAGATGGGAATACTCGGACTAATGATACTTTTGGTTATTGCTGCAGAGATGATTAATACAGCGATTGAAAATATGGTAGATCTTATTACAAAGGAATATCATATTGAGGCAAAACGTGCCAAAGATGTAGGTGCTGGTATGGTCCTTGTAATCTCTGTAGGGGCCGCAATTATTGGGTTTTTGATATTTACTCCTTATATTCTCCGACTTTTTTAATTATTTTTCTGAAAGTAAATCATTGAGATTTACTTCATTGATGAATATCATAATTTTTTTACCATTTGTAAATTGTTGAATTGTTTTTTCAAGTTGAGCTTTCAGTCGAGGATTGTCGCAGACTCCTCCTAGCATTATTTCCCCTCGAAGTTTTACGACTATCTCATTTTCATTCTGAGTAATTGAGTCTAAAACAAGCTCTGAGTTTGATAGTGCACTATACAAACCATCGTCTTGCGGAATTTTTCCTTCAGAGCTGAGAAGGTACTCTAGGGTGGTTTGGAGCGGGTTTGTTGAGGAGATGGTATGTGGCAGTGCCACAAGGCTATCACCACATCCAATGAGCTCACCATTTACTCCGTTATCTTCAAGTAAAACATAAGAGAGATTGACCTCAATACTTGGGATACTCGGTGCAACAGTAGGCGTTGGAGTTGATCGTATAGAAGTGTCTTTTGGTTTTAAAAGTACTGAGACGAATAGTAGTCCGAGGAGAATAATTATTACTCCTATATACTTCTTCATGGTATTACGTATAATACTAGTGTATCTATCCAATTTGCAAGTTTATTTACATTTATATTTACAATTATATTGTCAAATAATGGGTATTTACAATTATATTTACATATATGTTGACAATTAGTAAAATATTTGTTATAATAATGCAAAATGAGTCACTTTGAGCCACAATTTACATACACAGTAAGAGTAGTTAACGAACTCGCAAAGATTGAAAGACTGTATGGGCAGCTCATCTCAGAACAACTAATACCATCACTTGCTTTGAAGTTAACTCAAGAAAATCAAATGCTTGCAACTCATTTTTCTACAAGTATTGAAGGAAACCCTCTGAGTCCTCATGATGTTACCAATCTTATACTCGGTGATCAGGTCCCTTCGACTAAATCTGAAAAGGAAGTTAAAAATTACTTTTTAGTATTAACATTTATTTTTCAGCTGGCAAGAGAAAAAACATCAATAACACCTGCACTTACTGAAAAATTGCACGGACAACTCATGAAAGGTATAGATGAAAAGGTAGGGAGACTTCGAGATAGTGGAGTATTTGTTGGACATAAATCAGGCTCCGCTATGGTTGTCAAACATAACCCTCCATATCATACACGAGAGCAAATACAAGAAGCGCTCAAAGATCTTTATGCATGGGTAGAGAGAGACAAAGAAACTCACCCAATGATAAAAGCAGGAATACTCCACCACCAATTTGCCTATATACATCCTTTTTTTGATGGAAACGGACGTATGGCGCGTATTTTGACTGCATATTATCTGCTTATCAATGGCTATGAAGTTGCACGTTATTTTATACTTGATGATTTTTATGACATTGATAGACATCTCTATTCTGATTCACTCCATACCGCAGATAAAGGTGAGAAAACAATGTGGATTGAATATTTTTTGGAAGGAATTTCCTATTCACTTCAGGCAGCATTGGGAAGAATTTCGGAATTGAAAGAGTGGCAACTTGAGAATATCAAAGGAGAAAAAAGGGTGCTAGTCACAAGGCGTGAGGAAGAAGTTCTTGAAATTGTTATTAATAAAAAAGCTATTAAGACCTCAGATATTGAAAAAGATCTTGAAGTGACAAGACAACAGGGACATCAATTACTTGCCTCACTTGTCAAAAAAGGACTTCTGAAAAAGTATGGAAGTACTAAAACAAGTTATTATACACTTGCCAAATCATTAGAAGAAAATTAACTTTTTCGAATTACTTGAAGATATGATGCTTCATCCGTCTGATGAGCTGAGATGCTCACATCAAGTGCTCTATCGTAGAGTGCATACTCAATATCTTCAATAATGCCCATTAATTCATCTGGATCTATATCTTCAACACTAATTCTTATCTCACTTTTTTCTACTTAGTCCATATGACAAGTGTAGGAAAGCCAATGGGGTGTTGATAGTAATTACGTTGCTTTTTTAGTAAAATAACAGGATTCACTGCTGGATCGTCTAATGGTAGGACAACGGACTCTGAATCCGTTTATCTAGGTTCGAATCCTGGTCCAGCAGCTACATTTTTAGTATTGAATTATCTCAGAACGCCACTAGTCTCTTAGCAAATAATCATCTGGATTTGAAACATTTGATATACTTCTTTTATGAAAAATAAGCCAATCGGTGTATTTGATTCAGGAATCGGTGGTTTAACAGTAGTAAAAGAAATTCAAAATACACTTCCAAATGAAAATATCATCTATCTTGGAGATACTGCAAGAGTCCCATATGGCTCTAGAGGAACTGAAATAATTACAGAGTTTGCAATAGAATTAACACAGTTTCTGCTTAAAAAAGATGTCAAATTTTTAGTTGTAGCATGCAACACTATCTCTGCGATTTGTTTAGAAAAAATACAAGAGATTTCTCCAGTTCCTGTAATAGGAGTGATTAAACCAGCTGCAAAGCAGATAGTTGATACAACTAAGAATCAACGAATTGCTGTAATTGGAACTCGTGCCACAATAGATAGTTCTATCTATGAAAAAGAAATTCACAGTATTAACCCCAAAATAGAAGTTATTTCTAGAGCATGCCCACTTTTTGTTTCCATCTCTGAAGAAGGACTAGGATCAAGTGACATTGCAAGACTTACCGCAGAGTATTATCTTAAAGATTTAAACACAATAGATACTCTTCATCTTGGATGTACTCACTATCCTTTATTGAAAGAGGTAATACATAATGTTGTTGGGAGGGATATCAAAATCATTGACTCTGCTGCACCTACAGCTAAAGAATTAAAGAAGTGCTTAGAGGAGAATAATTTATTAAACGAAGGATCCCAAGCATCATCTACTTACCTCTTTACTGACTTACCTAATAGATTAATAACTACATCAAATCTTTTTTTAGGAAAAGATATAATAAACTCTATCCATAAAGTCAATTTAAGTTAAAATAAAAGTTTCTACATAGTTTACCACTTCTAGCAAAGCGGATGAAAATTATTGCTTCTTATAATACAACTGTATAGAGCCTGCAGAAAGTATTTGTATTAATAACATATTCAGTATTTTTATCAATAACAATAAAATCATTTTTCTTACATGATTTGAGAATTGATTTGTGTGAGACAGTCAATCTCCCGTTCATTATAAAAATAAATTGATCAAAAGGATGTTTATTCTTGTATTGGGTACCTTTTTTTAGTCTGATTATTTCAATTTTATAATTATAATATGAATCTTTTATCTTGAATTCTTTGTGAGTTTCAAAGTCATTGATTTTATAAATATCTCCTTTTAAGATTCTTGCACGAATTGTTTTTACTCCATTTAGTTTGGAAATTGGTCGCCAATCGGTGAGAGCAGAAGAATGTTTAAACGTGATATTCCTTGATGATTTATTTAAAGGATTTCTAAGAGTATGAGGAGTTGTAGCTGAAAAATGAAGTATCTGAGATTTCTTTGTTGTATAAATTTTCTCTCTTTTGCCACCCGGAAAATAAATTCCTTCTGTTTTTGAATCGACACTAAGGCAATATTCTGAAACTTTATGATTATGAATACTTTGAGTATACGATTTTGGCATATTTGCAATAGTAATTGAATCTCCTTCTTCATTAAATGGTTTGAGATGGAGTCCATAACCCCATCTTTGTTCTCTTCTTCCAAAAGAGCTATAAGAATAACGGATCGGTACATTTTTGAAGTTAATGACATCAAGTGGTGGTACTGACTGCATAACTATATTTTCACGAAGAACTTTGTCTGATTTAAATGCAAGTCTTTTTAGAGAGGACTTTCTTTTCTTAGATATATATATGTCATTTTTTAATACATAATTTTCTAACTGTTGTACAGTTGCTGAAACATAGCTTCCTAGTGCTGATCTTCTTAGTGTATCTTCTTTTTTCACTCTTCCTCGCTTCAATTTTTCAATTTCAGCTAAAAAGTTATCAAGTTGATATTCACTTTTTAATAATTCATTACAAATTTTGCCAATATCTGAGTTCTTTTTAATTTTAATTGTGTACTCGTTCATGATGTTAGTGTATTTTAGCACAGTAGGATATATATTATCGGCCTAATGGCGAATTTGCAGAAAAAAATTCATATAAATATTTTTTACACAGTTTATTTAAGTAAAAAAATGTTTTAAGTAATCAAGTATATCATTCCAAATCCATTCAATTTTCAATCTGTTATACTTCAAAAATGATCAAAAAAGACTATTTAATGATAAAAAAGTGGAATGAATTGTCTAGTCAAGAGCTCAGTCAAATGAATGATAGCCATGCTTATGAATGGAAAATCGGCCCAATGTCAGCAGAATATCATAAAGAAAATATATTTTTTCTTTTAGAAAATCATCATGGTCATATTCTTGCACAAGGTCAACTCATACCAATTAATGGGGTTAAGTTTCAAAATGATATATATAATATTTTTGGAATTGGGGGAATAATTGCCAATATTAAAAATAAAGGTTATGGAAGTATCGTCATGGCAGCGATTACTAAATATTTGAAAGATCATCACAAAACGGGAATAGGTTTCACGGGTTTTTCAGGATTTTATGAGAAATGTGGCTTTTTGGTTGATGAAAAATCTATTAAACGTTTCGTCTATAGAGAAAACAACAAAAATATTATTAATACTGAGAGTGACAGAATATGTTATCTTGATTCAGATGATCATTTTATGGAAAAGGTAATAAATAATGTAAATGATATTGTTTATCTCCCGAGAACTCCTGATTGGTAATAATGAAGAAAATTACTTAAAAGTAGTATTATTATAGTTGTAACGTTTTATGAATATGAATACGTATCAAGCCAAAGATCTTCTTCTATCAGAATATTCGTTTCTTAAATCATCTCATGTTCAAATTATTAAACAATATATTTCTACCGATGGAAGAATTTCAAATACATTTCTTGTACAAAGTACTCATACAAAATTCGAAAGATTTATAGCAAAGAGCTTTGTACATAATTCAGATAGCCTGAGACGTGAGTATAATGCACTGAAAATTCTTGAAGAAAAGGACGTACCAGTCCCAAAGTTACTTATTCATGACCATGTTCCTCAAGATTTTTTGCTATTGGAATTTATAGATGGTAAATCTGCAGGTGAAATCATCAAAAACACAGCAAATATTGATCATATTTTCGAGAAAATTGGTGAAACAACCGGGAAATGTAATGCAGTGAATGTGAGTTTTTTTGGTAATTTACTTGAGGAAAAATCCTTAACTTGGAAAGAGTATCAACTTGAAAGATTAGATTCAAAAAGGGATCTTGTAGAAAAATTTTTGGATAAAGATCTATTCATGGAAATTACACATTTGATTGAAGAAAGTAAATATATACTGGATCAAGAATCAAATACTAGTCCAGTTTTAGTTCATCATGATATCTATATGGACAACTTTCTTCTTCGAAAAGATGGTGAACTCGTATTAATCGATTTTGGTATTGCCTTTGGAGGTCGTCCATTATATGATCTGGCAAAATTTTTTATATGGGATTTGAGTAAATATCCATTGCAAAAGAGTGTTTTTTTATCATCATACAGTAAATATGTTGAGATTCCTGAAAACTTTAAGGATATTATGAGTTTTTATATTATCAGAGAGTGTTTTGGCATGATTGATTTTTTTACAAAAGTTGATCAACCAAAAATGAGAGATCACGCTATACTCACTTTAAAAAATTTAGTAAATGGTGAAGGTGTAATTTCTGAGTTAATCTCGTAGCTATCTTGTTTCTTCCAAATATCCATCAAAACTATCTGTATGAATGGTTTTATCATCTATCCCAAATTTTCTTAGTAAATCTGAAGTTGAATCAACCATGAGAGGGGGACCTGCAATGTAGTATTCATATTTTATATCCATGATACTAGGGAGAATCTCTTTTAATTTATCTTTAGTTAACCTTCCTTCCTTTGATGTTTGATAATAATGAATTGTTAAATTGAGAAACTTTTTATACTCATCTAGTATATTCATGAATGGGAAACGATCTGTTTTATTTATAAATAAAAGATTTATAGATGGCTGTAGTTTGTTGTCAATTGCATACTGCAGAGCGCTTTTAAATACAGTTATACCAATTCCTCCAGCAAAAAAGACAAGAGGCTTTTCATAGTAAAAAGAATATTGATTTCCAAAATATAAAAGCTCTAATGTGTCTCCTTTTGTCATATTCTCAAGATATTTTTTATACTGAGATATACCTTTTCTGTAAGTAATTTGGAGTAGTCTCTCAGTTGGAGATGAAGAAAATGAAAAAATTCTTTTCTCCTTAAATGTATCTTTTGTTATTATGAGGTCGAAGCAATCACCCGGGTGATAAACAAAATTTTTAGGTTTTTTAAAATATATACTAAAATAATCATCAATTTCTTTTTTTATTTCATATATTTCTAAAGTTATAGACCGTTGTGACATGAAGACAATACTGACAAAGTAAGATAAAAAATGCAAGAGTGAGAGATAATTTGCTATAATTGAGAGGATGAAGAACGAATACCAAGTACTCTTGTATTACAAATATGTGGCAATTGATATACCCGAAAAAGTACGGAATGATCATAGAATGCTATGTGAATCTCTTGGTCTTAAAGGGAGAATAATTATTGCAAGTGAGGGAATAAATGGTACTGTTGAAGGAACAACCGAAAATACTGAAAAATATATCGAAGAGATGGAAAAGTCCGAATATTTTAAAGGTATTATTTATAAAAAAAGTGCAGGTACTGGATCTGCATTTCCAAAATTATCTATTAAGGTAAGACCAGAAATTGTTACAGTAAAAATTCCTGGACTTAATCCAAATCAAATTACAGGCAAGTATTTATCCGCTGATGAGTTGCATCAATGGTATGAAGATGGGAAAGAATTTTATATTGTTGATATGCGGAATGATTATGAATATATATCTGGATTTTTTGAAGGATATATCCCATCTGGAATTCATAATTTTTATGATTTACCCCAAGTACTTCCGAAAATAGAACATTTAAAAAACAAAACTGTCGTGACGGTTTGTACAGGTGGAATACGATGTGAAAAGGCTTCAGGGTTTTTAGTTGCGAATGGATTTAGTGATGTATATCAATTAAAAGACGGAATTCAAACCTATATGGAGAAATATCCAAATAAACATTTCAAAGGGAAGTTATATGTTTTTGACAATAGATTGACTCTTGCTTTTAATACCGACTCTCCAGAACATGAAATAGTTGGAAAATGTATGCACTGCCAAGTCTCATGTGATACCTATGTGAATTGTGCGTACGATATGTGTCATTTTCATTTCATTAGCTGCAATAATTGTCTTGATAAAAATACCGGATTGGCTTTTTGCAAAGAAGATTGTAAAGATATTTATCTCTCTCAAATCTCAAAATCTCAATACTTTAAAGTGTAATAATTTTTTCTTTTTCGTTTCTTGTTAAAGATTTTAAGTAAATTTCATTTTTTAAAGCTTCAGATAGTGTATTGAATTTTTGGGAATAAAGTAATTTTACTGGTCGTCTTCCTCGTGTATATTTTGCTCCACCAACTATCTCACCATTGTGTTGTCTTATTCGACGTACAAGATCTGTGGTTTTGCCAATATAAAATGTACCGTCAGAACATGCGAGTATATATGTGTAAAAAGTAGACATTATTTTTTAATAGTTTTAAATGTAAAAGAAGAATTAAATTATTCAATAATTGTAGCAAAATATCAAATAAACTAAAGATTATTTTCTTCCAAACATGTGATCAAGATCTGTGAATGGAAGATAAATTTTAGTTGGTCTTCCATGAGGACATGTTGCGTTATTAGGTGTAGTATTTAAAGACTCAATGATTTCTTTCATTTTTTCTTTATGAAGTTCATCTCCACTTTTAACAGCTGCCCGACATGCAAGAAAAGCTAAAAGCCGCTGAGTAGTCAAGTCAAGTGTTGTGACTCCTTTTTCACTTTCAATATCAGCTAACACATCTTTTATAATTTTTTCAATTTTTCTTCCTTTTAGAATTTCAGGAATTTTCCTTAATGTATATGTGTGTGCTTGAAAATGATCAAAAACAAATCCCATTTCATTAAAGAGTTCTATATGCTCCTGCAAAAGAAGTGCATCTGTTGGTGAAAATTCAAACTGGATTGGGTTAATTATTTCTATCGATTGAGTATTCTTTTTTTTGGTTCTATATGCGGAAAGAAATCTTTCGTAAAGTATTCTTTCATGTGCAGCATGTTGATCAAAAATAATAATTGAGTCAATATTTGAGGCAATAATGTATGTATTATTAACTTGAAAAAGTTCATCAGAAAGTGTTGTATGAGCGTAATTATTTTTGATAGGAGTGAGAACATTTTTTCTTAGTAATTCTCCAATAAAGGACTTCGTTTCAGAAGATTTTGACGAATTTTGAGATTTAAAATCTGACATGTGAAATGTAATGTTGAACTTATTTAGGGTTTCAAGGATTGAAGCTTTAATAGTTTCAAAATATTGTAGATCACTTATAAATGAAATTGTTTCTTTGCGCGGATGAATATTGACATCTATTATATCTTTTGGCACCTCAAGTTCTAAAATAAAAACAGGAGTATTTTGTGCCGGTAAAAGAGTTCCAAATGCTTCTTTAACTGCAAGTGATATTTTTTTGTCAGATACTATTCTTTTATTGATGAAAATAAATTGCTTGAGATTGTATTTTGAAGAGAGTAAGGGATGACCAATAAATCCTTTTCCTTTAATGAAATTCTCGTCGATATGAATTGGAAAGAGGCGATCTCTAAAAGAGTTACCAAATACAGTTCGAAGCCTTTCATTGAATGATTCTTTTACTGGGAGATCGAGAATATTTTTCCCATTATGGGTAAGTGTGAAATGAATTTTCGGATATAAAAGAGCAAATTGTAGAACATTTTCAATGATGAGGCGGAGTTCTGTTCTGGAGCTTTTTAAAAATTTTTTACGTGCTGGTATTGATGAGAAAAGCTGAGATGCAGAGATGATTGTTCCAGATGGCATTCCAATTGTACCTTCATCTTTTTTTTCACCGTAATTAATTTGGATAAAGTATCCAAGCTTTGACGTTTTCTTTTTGCTTTGGATTTTAAGTTGAGAAATAGACGCAAGTGATGCAAGAGCCTCGCCTCTAAATCCAAGTGTCTCTAGTCTTATTAAGTCATCTTCATGGTGTATTTTACTAGTGGTATGGGGGAGGTATGAAAATTCTACATCCTCTTTGCTCATACCTATGCCATTATCGGCAACAATAAGTTTTTTTAGTCCGCTATCTTCTAGATGTATTGTTATTGTTGATGATTGTGCATCAATAGCATTTTCAATAAGTTCTTTAATTGCATATACAGGTCTTTCGATTACTTCACCTGCGGCGATTTTTGAGACAACAGAGTCAGGGAGTGTGTGAATAGTCCTCATGTGATGTGCAGATTAGTGTAGCATACTTAATCGACTGTATGACGTGATGTTGATGATTCATTAAGAATTCGTATTTTTTCTTTTAAGTCAGCTAGTATATTAAGAGCTTCAAGTGGAGTAATTGTTGCAACATCAATATTAGCTATTTCGTTGTGTATTAGATGTTCAGCAATGTTATTGTCATTGCGTTGATCAATTTCTGAACTCTTTTCAAAATATTCTTTGCCATTTTCTGTAATATCTCTATACTCTAGTGTTTGAAGGATCTCATATGCCTTATCGATAACTTCTTGTGGAACACCTGCAAGTCTTGCAACTGCGACACCAAAGCTATGTGACGCACCGCCACTTAGGAGTGTATGGAGAAAGATTGGAGCACCTTTTTGCTCAGTAACTCCCATATGGAAATTTTTAATTAATCCTTTGTGTTTTTCTTCAAGACTTTGAAGTTCATGATAATGAGTTGCGAAGAGTACTTTTGGAGAAGGTTTGAATCCTGTGACAAGATACTCAGCAACAGCCCAGGCAATGGAGATCCCATCATATGTACTTGTTCCTCTCCCAATTTCATCCATTACAATGAGACTATTTTTCGATGCATTATTGAGTATATATGCTGTCTCCACCATCTCAACCATAAATGTAGAGAGACCTGAAGTTATGACATCTGATGCTCCTGATCGTACAAATATTCGATCACAAAGGCTGATATGCGCACTTTTTGCAGGGACAAAACAACCCATATGCGCCATCAAAACAATGAGTGCAACTTGTCTAATATAGACTGATTTTCCAGCCATATTCGGACCTGTGATGAGTAAAAGTGATTGTGAAATATTATCAAGAACACTGTCATTGGGAACAAATGCTTCAGACTTTAATAACTGTTCGACGACGGGATGCCTGCCTTCTTTAATTTTTATTTCACCTGAATATAGGAGTTTTGGCCTGACGTAATGATTTTTTTCTGATATTTCCGCAAAACCAATAATGCAATCAACTGTTGCGATACTTTCTGCAGCTTGCTGAATATGAGTAGTATATCGCAAGACATCTTCAAGGATTTCAAAAAAAAGTCGATACTCAATATCATGAATAATTTCTTCTGCACTGAGGACAATCTCTTCATGTTCCTTTAGTTCTTTTGTTATAAATCTTTCGCCGTTGACAAGGGTTTGTTTTCGAAAGTATGTACTGGGAACAAGGTGTGCATTTGCTTTTGATACCTCAATATAAAATCCAAATACTTTGTTGAATTTTACTTTGAGAGTATTGATACCCGTTTTTTCCCTCTCAGTTATCTCAAGATTTTTTATCCATTCTTTACTTCCTACAATTTTATTCTTTAATGCATCAAGTTCTTTATTTACTCCATTCTTAATCATTCCTCCTTCACGAAGCGAAATTGGTGGGTCCTCGACAATCATTTGATCGATGAAATGTATAAGTTTTTCAATCTTTATTGAGATATTTTTTGCAGATACTTGGAGTAGTTCTGAGTTGGATGTTTCAAGAATTTTTTTTGCCTGAAGTGTTGCAATGAGTGCTGCTTTTAGATTTTGAAGATCTCGAGAGTTTCCAAGATGAACAGAAAGTCGGGAAAGAAGTCTTTCAAGGTCTGGAATTTGTCTTAAATTTTCCTGAAGTAAATATCTTAATTCTGATTTTTCGAGAAGTTCTTCAACGCTTTCATATCTCATCTCAATACTTTTTTTTTCTGATAATGGTTTTTTCATCCAATTTTTTAAAAGTCTTCCACCCATTGCTGTTAGCGTCATGTCCATATGTGAAAGGAGTGACCCTCTTGTGTCATGATCGCGAATTGTAGAAAAAAGTTCCAGATTTATGATAGAAGATCTATCAAGCAAAAGATTTTTATCTGGTGAATATGGAGAAATTTTTTTAACGTGGGAGATATTTCCTTTCTGAGTTTCTTTAAGATATCCTAAAAGGATTGCTGCTGATTGTTGTGAGAGATCTGAATCCTCAAGACCAAAACTCTCAAGTGTTTTTATTTTAAAATGTTGCTTCAGTGAATTTTTTGCATCTTCTTTATATATATCTGCATTTGAAAAAGGAAAAATATTGATATCTTTTTCTTTTTTAATTATGTGAAGTAGCTCTGAATTATTGTAGAGATCGTCTGAGAGAATACACTCTGATGGTTTGATGCGTGCAATTTCATCAAGGAGAGCTTTTTCAAGATCTTCAAATTCATTTTCCATTGTTGTAAAAAAACCAGTAGAAAGATCAGCTGCAGCAAGTGAAAAATATCCTTCATGAACGACGAGTGAAATCACAAAGTTATTTTCTTTTTTCTCAAGACTATTCTCATCCATTAATGTTCCTGGTGTAACGACTCTAACGACATCTCTTTCAACGAGACCTTTTTTATTTGGTGGGGACAGTTGTTCGCAGATTGCAACTTTGTATCCAGCTTTAACAAGTTTGGTGAGATATGAGTCTAATGCATGATACGGTACACCTGCCATTGGTATTTTTCCATCTTTTCCACCCGCTTTTGAGGTAAGTGTAATATTAAGAACTTGAGCACCTACGTGAGCATCCTCATTGAAAAGCTCATAAAAGTCACCCATGCGGTAAAAAAGGAGACAATCAGGATATTGAATTTTTATCGACTTATACTGTCGCATCATCGGGGTAGAGAAGTCATTCATAGAAATCAATACAACTATAGCAAAATTTCAATATTCTGTGTTTTTTTATCAAAAGTGCTCGTTTTTAGAGCACATTTTATACTCACATTAGCCTCAAGTGGGTGATGCTGATTTGCTTTTTTCGTCTTTTTTTTGTATAGTTACGGTCCGAATGCGACATCGAGTACATAGTACCCGCTTGGCCGTATCCCTACTGCTCGGGATAATGTTTGTCCCTTTCGTGGCAAACTCAGCATTAGCCCTCACAATTCCTTCTCAGCCAACTCAATTAGCATCAAATACTGATTACTGTGCATATGACAAAATTGTCAAAATGGAGCATCTTTACAAAGCATTTAGTATGCTTCCATACGAAAAGAAAGATATCTACTTAAGTGATTCAATTGTAATTGCTCAGGAAAAATCTGAAAAAGCATCATCAATAACTCCTTCAAAGACAGTGCTTAAAAAAGTTGACGCAAATGACCTCACTGTTGAAGTCACACCAGCACTTGTTGAGGTAACTCCCATTCCAGTTCCACAAATCACTGAGACACCACTAGCAGGCCAATCAGGTACTGTATTGAATGCAGAGACACTTTTCAGTATGGTTAATTCATATAGAGCAAGTATTGGGCTCACTCCTTTTGAGAAAGATCCACGTGTATGTGAAATTGTTGCTTCTCGTGCGCCTGAGTTAGATAACGAGGTGTGGGGAACCAGCTATATGCATGCAGGATTTAAAGCTCGTAATTTACCGTATTGGGCAACAGAGAATATGATTAGTATGAGAACAGAGCAAGAAGCGCTGACATGGTGGCTTAACTCACCAGTACATAGAAGTGCAATACAAGGAAATTATAAATACGCATGTATTGCATGTGCGGGGAAATCATGTGCAATGATATTTACAAATTTTGATCCTAAGGTTAGACCATCAGTACAAGTTACAGCTGAAGCTGAAAAAATTCTTGAACCTCTAAACAAATAACAGTCCTAGTGTACTCCCTACAATGATAAAGATAACTGCAGCAAAGAATTTCGTGGAAAACTCTCTTGTTCCCTGAAGATGAGAATACACAGATTTTGCTAAAAGATTTACTGCATTTGCGACAATGAATGCTTGTACAGCAAGGGTTGTGGTAATTGTTTGTCTGGCAAGTTCTGCAGTATTCAACATAACAGCATCAAGTCCTGCAAATGCACCAAGAGCTGTTGTAATTAAGAATGCTCTTTCTCCAAAAAGTTCAAGACTGACTTTTGAAATAACTGTAATTGCAAAGAAAATAAAAGCAAACTTAAGCGCAGGTCCGAGATTGAATATATCATGAGATTTGAGAGTAACATGTGCTTCTGAATTTACTTTTCTCGTTAAAAAGAAAAGTGTTGTCAGAGTTGTCACAACAATCATAATAATGAGAGTTGGAACAAGTCTAATAAAGAATTGAGGGTTGGCAATCAGAATTAAGATTCCAATTTGGAAAAAGCTTGCAAGATTTGATAGTAGCGCTGATGCAATCAGATTGTTTGCAGATTTTGTTTCATTACTTTGTTGAGCAAGTGATTGAGTTGTAGCTGTAGAGGAAATAAATCCTCCTGCAATACTTGTAAGGATCCACCCTTTTTTTTGTCCAATGACTTTTTCAAGGACATAACCTGCAATATCAAGCCCAGTAATAAGTGCTACAAGGAGCCAAATCTTAAATGGATTAAAAACTTTAAGTTCAAGAAGATTTTCAAGTGATGGTGCTTGAAGATTTATCAAAAGTTGCTTGATAAAAGGAACATCTGAGAGAGCATAGGTGGTGTTTGGAAGAAAGGGTAAAATGACAAGTGCAATGATGCCAAAACTGATGAGAGCATTTATCTGATCATGACTAACATCATCAACAAATGATTTGATTTGTTTTTTTCTCGATAAAAGAAGTGTTACGACAACGGTAAATGCAACAATTATTTGAACTGGAAGAATCTCGAGCATCAAAAGAAGTCCGATGAGGTAGGTATAAATAACAGCTATTTCTGTGGTAAATCCATAATCTTTGGAAGCTTTAACGTCAAAAAAATAATAAAGAATTAATAGAGCAACGAAAGCTGTACCAATGAGGAGTGCAAGTGGCATGAAATTGAGTGCGAGAGCTCCAGTTACGCCACCAAGACCTGCCAGAAGTGAAAAGCTCCTAATTCCAAGAACTGCTGATGTATCTTTGTCTGTCGGGAGTTTTTTTTCACTATGAAGTTCTTCTCTTTTTTCATTTATTTCTCTTTCAAAACCAATAACTGCGCCAAGAATAAGTGCCAATGACAATTTAACAGGGAGGGATAGTGCTAGGATTTCCATAGCTGTATTCTACTTAATTCTTGAGAGAAAGGAAAGTAAGTGGTAGAATAGTTGTATGGCAAAAGCAGTGAAAAAACTTATCCGTCCCAAAGATGGAAGAGTTATAGGAGGAGTATCCCTCGGTCTTGCACAATATTTAAATATTGATGTAACTGTAATTCGTATAATTTGGGTACTTCTTCTTATACCAGGTGGTCTTCCTGGACTTCTTCCATATATTATTCTCTGGATTGCAATACCTTCTGAAAAATAATAAATACCCTGTGCTAGAATTAACCCATGAATCTCGCATATAAGCTTCGACCGATTAATCTTATGGAATATGTTGGTCAAGACGAAATTATCGGTGAGGGTAAGGTTATTAGGCGAATGATAGAATCAGACTCACTCTTTTCTATGATTTTGTGGGGGCCTCCGGGAAGTGGAAAGACAACACTTGCTTCTATTATCGCTCATGAAACACATTCAGACTTTCATATTTTATCTGCAGTGACGACAGGTAAAGATGATCTACTTAAAATTGTCAAAATAGCAAAAGATAATCAGGATAAAAGTGTAAAAACAGTTCTT
This sequence comes from Patescibacteria group bacterium, assembly GCA_030916575.1. Taxonomy (GTDB): domain Bacteria; phylum Patescibacteriota; class Minisyncoccia; order Phycocordibacterales; family UBA9973; genus UBA9973. Next base: position 18,597 of record JAUPWJ010000053.1, read on the forward strand.
TTTATTGATGAAATTCACCGCTGGAATAAAGCTCAACAAGATGTGCTCTTACCTCATGTTGAAAGCGGACTTATTATTCTTATTGGCGCTACAACTGAAAATCCATCATTTGAAGTAAATAGTGCACTTCTTTCTCGATCAAAAGTTTTTATTCTCCAAAATCTTTCAGAAGAAAATATGATAACACTCATTAAAAGAGCACTGACTGATACTGAAAAGGGGTTAGGGGGTTATAAAAAGACACTTGAAAAAAATGCACAAGGTCTTTTAATTCAACTTTCTGGGGGAGATGCGAGAGTAATGTTGAATGCGTTGGAAATCGCTGTGCTTAATTATATAGAAAAGAAGATTTCTGAAGAAGTTATAAAAGATATTTTTCAAACGAAGTCATCAGGTCTTTATGACAAGAAAGGTGAAGAACATTACAATATTATCTCTGCATTTATTAAGTCAATGAGAGGTTCGGATACAGATGCTGCCCTTTATTATCTGGCTCGGATGCTTGAAGGTGGTGAAGATCCTAAATTTATTGCAAGAAGAATGATTATTTTTGCGTCCGAAGATATTGGTCTTGCAGATAGAGGGGCGCTTATTCAGGCAAATGCTGGATTTGAAGCAGTGACAAAAATTGGTATGCCAGAATCACAATTAATTCTTGCACATATATGTGTCTATCTATCAAAAGCAGCAAAGTCTCGTTCAGTTACAAATGCATTAGGAAAAGCAAAAGCAGTAGTTTATGAATATCCAAATGAACCAGTTCCTCTTCATCTTCGTAATGCTCCAACTAAGCTCATGAAGGATCTGGATTATGGAAAAGGGTATGAAATGCACCCTCCCAAGGGTACAAGCTATCTCCCTGAAAAAATAAAAGGAATGAAGTTTTTTGAAGAGTAGTTATTCTTTTAAATGTGTATAATCATTTATTGTTAAGACTTGCCACAAATTGTCTGCGTACCTACAGGTTGTAATACCAGTATTGGAATAATCTGTATGCTTTATCAATGATCTAAGTATCGGCAGTGTAGAATTTTCTTCAAAAAGCAAGTAGGTAATTAATACATTTATGAAGTATCCATGGGTTACGACAACGATATTTTCTTTTTCTTGTGAAATTATAAATCGGAGTGCTTTTTTAGCTCTATTTATAAGATCATGATAGTTCTCCTCATCGGAGTAGTGGAAGCCTACTTCATCAAAGTGCTCCCGTATAGTGTTATGAATAGGTACAATCTCTGGATCTTCTACAGCTTTACCATCGAATGAGCTCGGCATTTTGCGTTCTATAAATAAATCGCTCTGAAGAAGTGGGACGACATTCATTTTCTCTATTTCTGCAGCTGTTTGGATAGCTCTGGGATACGTACTACATAGTATAAGGTCAAGGGGAATTTGACTAAATCGATCAGCTAAAGCCTTGGCTTGATCAACTCCAATCTCACTTAAAGGAGTATTTGCTGGTTGGTGTATCTTCGACTCAAAAGTATCATTGTTATAAATAGATTTACCATGGCGAATGAAATAGACATTCATATTTTAGTTGGAATGTGTAAATTTGCAGCTTTTCTGATTTCTTTCGAGATTACTTTTCCGTCTTTGTCTATTTGATAGAGATAAATTTCTCCTGTTGCGATTTCAAGTGATGGGATAATTTCGTCTGAAATATTTTCAAGATACTTTACAAGTGCTCGAAGACTATTTCCATGTGCAACGATAATGACATTTTTTTCTTCTTTCAGTTGAGGAACGATAGTTGATTCAAAATAAGGAATAAGTCGAGAATAGACATCTTTGAGTGACTCTCCGTTGGGTGGAGGAGTATCCCATCCACGTCTCCACTTTAGAAATTGCTCTTCACCATATTCTTCTCTAATTTTCCATTTGTCTTTACCTGTGAGGTCGCCATAATCTCTTTCATTGAGTGCAGCATTTTCGA
>JAUPWJ010000054.1 GCA_030916575.1 Patescibacteria group bacterium
ACAAACAGACATCACCTTTACCCTAAAAATAGAGAGCATTTTAAGGGTATCAATAAAAGTAAATTTTTATTGCGAATATGGGAACATAAACATTTCTTAGGCTGGAATAAATTATTTCAGTTTTGCTATCTTGATAAGAATGGTCATAAAAAAGGTTTTGAGCTCATTATTGATGAGATAATAACTCATATGATTCAAGAAGATCCATATATGACCTCACGTGTTGGAACACCAGCATGGAAGATTCTTTTTGGTAAAAAAAAACTTCACGAAGCTGCCGAACTTCTATGTCGGATGTTGTCTATTAAATTTCAAAGACAATGGCGACATAAAGTCTGTCACAAAATACACTGGGAAGTTAGAAAAGCTGCTTAAAACTTTGGAGTAAGTGGTCGTTTGCGTTTTTTATGCAAACGACCACTTTTTTTATGGTATAATTAGTATTATGAAAAAAGGCTATAAAGGAAATATTGAGAAATTAACAGAAGAAAATAATAATTTTCGTCATGTTCTTTATACCGGAGAACATAGCCAGCTTGTATTAATGACTTTACAAAAAGGAGAAGAAATCGGGGAAGAGACTCACACAGAGAATGACCAATTTTTTCGTTTTGAAAATGGTATGGGTAAAGTAATAATTAATGAGACTACTTATGAAGTAGGGGCAGGAGACGCTGTTATTATCCCCGTTGGCGCTAAACACAATATTATAAATATTGGTGAAAATCCTTTAAAGCTCTACACGATATATGCTCCAGCGCATCATAAGGATGGAGTTATACGATCTACAAAAAAAGAAGCTGAAAATGACAGTCCAGAGTTTGACGGTATTACTACTGAGTAATTAAAAAAATAAATTTATGAAAAGAAAAGGCATAAGTAGGATGATTATCGGTTTTTTAGTAATTATTTTTGGAATTGTTTGGTTTGTGGTAAATAAAAGTGAAGACGTAATTGTGGGAGACATTATTCCTGTCTCTGTAGACGGAGAGTATTGTTATGGGCGAGTGCAAGTTGCAACTAGTGATGCACCATATAATGTAGAAGAGCATATTAAAATTTTAATAAATAATAACGAAGTTTCTGGGACAAAAAAGGGAAATCAAAGTGGTCCAGACATGACTAATGGCTACGAAGGAACCTTAACTGGAATAAAAGAAGGTGATAATTTGGAATTAGTTTATTCTTATGTTGTAGAAGGTTCGGCAAATAAAGAGCTTGAACTATATACTTTCTCTTTAAATGAATTACAGAAAAATAGGTATGTTTTAAAAGAGGAAAATGGCATGCTTGTGCCTGATAAAACAAATCCCCCTAGTATAATTCTTTACCCTTCCGAAACATGCTATAATTAGATATATGAAAAACACAATCATCGCAATAATAGTTATCGTTTTACTTGGAGTCGGTGTGTATTTTTTAACCCAAAAATCACCTGATACCAAAACTTTAGAAGATAATACTGATGTCACATATAATGCAGACGGCACAGTAAAAACAACTCCGCAAAATCCAAATCCTGTGACACCAGTTGTGCCAGAAGTAAAGACAGAAACAGTTATAGGAAATTCAGTAGAAGGTAATGCTATCACTGCATATCATTATGGAAAGGGAAATACTGAATTATTATTTGTTGGAGGCATACACGGAGGATATTCTTGGAATACATCTCTAGTAGCATTTGAAATGATGAATTATTTGAAAGCAAATCCGAATGTTATTCCTAGTAATTTAAAAGTCACAGTTATTCCAGTAATGAATCCTGATGGATTGAAAGAGGTTACTGGAAGTACAGGAATGTTTGAAGTTACTGATGTAAATAAATCTCAAAGTGTACAAACATCTGGAAGATTTAATGCAAATGATGTTGACCTAAGTCGTAATTTTGATTGTGATTGGAAGTCTAATGCTCTATGGCAAAATAAAGCAGTTTCTGGAGGTTCTGCAGTTTTCTCTGAACCTGAAAGTATGGCTATGAAAAGTTATATAGACGCAAATAATCCTTTGGCTGTGGTGGTTTGGTATTCATCTGAAGGTAAAGTATACTCTTCTAGTTGTGGAGGAGGAGTTTTACCAGAAACAGCTACACTTACAAGTACATATTCTAAAGCTTCAGGATACCCTGCAGGATCAAATTTCAGTGCTTATAAAGTAACTGGAGACTTTGTAAGTTGGCTTGCTAAAGAAGAAATTCCAGCTATTAGTGTTCTTCTCACAAATCACCAAGACGTAGAATGGAATAAAAATAAATTGGGCATGGAAGCCATGTTCTCTCTTTACGGTAAACAATAATAATGCAATCTTCAAAAAGAAAATGGATAATTATAGCCGGAGTCTCTTTAGTATTGATTGTTGCTAGTATTTTCATCTTCTCTCCATCTAAAAAAGAAAAAGAAATTCCTGCGAACTTAATTGATTCTACTCCAGAAGTTATTAAGGAAGTTGTGGGTCCAAAAATAAAAAGTATTGGAACTTCAGTACAGGGTAGGAAAATAGAATCTTATACTTATGGCAGTGGGGCAACTCATATAGCATTTGTCGGAGGGGTCCACGGAGGATATGAGTGGAATACTATTCTTTTGGCTTATAAATTTATTGATTACTTAAATGCGAATCCAAGTATAGTGCCAAGTTATTTGACTGTGAGTATTGTGCCGAATGCAAATCCAGACGGAATGTTTAAAGTTGTGGGCAAAGAAGGTAGATTTCTGGCTACAGAAATACCGAAGGATGATAAGCTCCAAGCTTCTGGGCGATTTAATGCAAACAATGTTGACCTAAATAGGAATTTTGATTGTGAATGGAAACCAGAGAGCACTTGGAGGGGCAATGTAGTAAGTGCGGGAGCGAGTGTCTTCTCTGAGCCAGAAGCAAAAGTACTAAGAGATTTTGTCCAAGCTAATAAATTCAAATCTGTAATTTTCTGGCACAGTCAGTCTGGTATAGTCTATGGCTCTGATTGTGAAAATGGTATTTTGCCTGAGACTGTAAATATAATGAATACTTATGCGAAAGCTGCCGGCTATGGTGCAGTGGAGAAATTTAATGCATACAAAGTTACAGGGGATTCTGAAGGATGGCTTGCAAAAATAGGAATACCGGCGATCACTGTAGAGCTCACAAATCATGAGAGTATAGAATGGGAGAAAAACTTAGCAGGAATGAAAGCTCTATTTACTTATTACACACCAAAGTAATTTTATGAAAGATGTTGTGTATGATGTCATCGTGATAGGAGGCGGAGCGTCAGGAATGATGGCAGGAGGTGTGGCTGGAGCAAATGGTAAATCTGTTTTACTTCTTGAGAAAAATAAAAATCTAGGTGAGAAGTTAAAAATCTCTGGTGGGGGTAGGTGCAATATTACCAATGCTGAAGAAGACATACATAAATTTCTAAAATTCTACGAAGACTCGGAAGACTTTTTGTATTCACCTTTTTCTCAATTTAAAAATTCTGATACATTTGCTTTTTTTGAGCAAAAGAATTTGCCATTGGTGACACAGGCACGCAAAAGAGTTTTTCCAAAGACCGAGCGTGCCCTCGATGTATTTAATGTCTTAAAAAAGTATATGGATAAGGGGGGAGTGAAAGTGCAATCAAATACTACTGTTTTAAAAATCTTGAGTGAAGGTAAAAGAATTATTGGTGTTGAAACTAAACAAGGGGCTTTTCATGCTAAGTCATTTATTTTGGCTACAGGCGGAGTGTCTCATCCTGAGACGGGTTCAACTGGAGATGGTTTCAAATGGTTGAAAGATTTAGGCCATACGGTGAAAGAACCGACTCCGACGATAGTGCCACTTCGTACGAAAGATCATTGGGTGCATGTGTTAAAAGGTGTATCTTTGAAAAATGTAAAAATAAATTTTTATTTAGATGATAAGAAACAATTTGGAAGTAAGGGGGACATTCTCTGCACGCACTTTGGTCTCTCAGGACCACTTATTTTAAATAGTGCAAAGAAAGTGGCAGACTTACTGCACAGTGGTATTGTGACGGCAAAGATAGATGCTTATCCAAGTATTGATACAGGAGAACTTGAGAAAAAAATTATCAAAATATTTGATAGTAATAAAAATAAAATATTAAAAAATATTGTAAATGAATTTGCTCCAATTGGAACATTGAATGGTCTCCAAGTTTTATTTAAAGATATTGATTTCAATAAAAAGGTGCATTCTATTACCAAAGAAGAGCGTAAAAGTATTGCTCAGGGGTTAAAAGCATTACCTGTCATCATAGAGGGTCTCATGGGCTATGATAGGGCTGTAGTGGCTGATGGAGGAGTTATTTTAACTGAAATAGATACAAAGACTATGTGCTCAAAACTCTATGAGAATTTGTATATTACTGGGGATTTACTTCATATTACGAGGCCGACAGGAGGCTTTTCATTACAACTTTGCTGGACTACAGGATATGTAGCAGGAATGAATGTGTGATGTATATTTCTCAAATTATAGGGTTTATGGTATAATAGCTATATTAACATTAACTTAAAATAAAATTATGGCTGAATTAAAAGCATTGTGTATGAAGTGTAGAGACGCGAATAAGAAACCAACTATGCAGACTATGACCAATCCGGTGGTTACTAAGAATGAGAAAAATAGGTATTCCGCAAAGGGAACATGTGGAACTTGCGGAGGAAATATGTTCAAGTTCATGTCTGAGGCTGATGCGAAAGCAATGATGTAATATAAAAAGGAAATAATAAACAAAACCAGTCCAAAAGGCTGGTTTTGTTTATTTGTGGTAAAATATACATATATGAAAAATATATTTGTAACAAGAAAAATACCAGAGATAGCAATTTCGATGTTGAAAGAAAAAGGCTATGAAGTAGATGTGAGTCCGGAAGATAGAATTTTAAGTCAAGAAGAGATAATAAATTACTTAAGTAAAAAAGAATATGATGGAGTGATATCACTACTCACAGATAATATTGATAAAAATATTTTTGAAAAATCTAAAAGTGTAAAAATATTTGCAAATTATGCTACCGGTTTTGATAATATCAATTTAGATGATGCGAAGGCATATGGTGTGACTATTACGAATGCGCCCGCACCTCTTTCTGCAGAAGCTGTAGCTCAGCATGCCATATCTTTCATGTTGGCACTTGCATCCAGAATAGTAGAAGCAGATAAATTTGTAAGAGAAGGTAAATATGTGGGTTGGGAACCTATGCATTTTATGGGGACAGATTTTCTAGGCAAAACTTTAGCACTAGTCGGCGGAGGCAGAATAGGTGAAAGAGTAGCATTTTACGCAAAAGGTTTAGGCTTAAAAATAATTTATACTGACATAGCTCAGAATGAAAGATTAGAAAAAGAATATGGCGCAGTTTACTTTAAAACTTTAGATGAAGTTCTTAAGCAAGCTGACTTCGTAAGTTTACATGTACCACTATTGCCGTCCACAAAACATTTAATAAATAAAGAAAAATTATCTTTAATGAAACCTACGAGTTTTTTAATAAATACCTCCAGAGGTCCGGTAGTAGATGAAGAAGCACTGCGAGATGCACTGAAGAGCCGGGTTATAGCTGGAGCTGGGCTTGATGTTTTTGAATTTGAGCCAAAATTAGTAGACGGGCTTGTAGACTTACCAAATATAATTATGACCCCTCATATAGCTTCTGCAAATTTAGATGCACGAGAGCAAATGTCCCAAATTGTGGCCGAGAATGTAATTGATTTCTTCGAGGGAAGGGTTCCTAAAAATATTGTGAATAAATAATATGCAAAAAAAAGGCAAACTTATAATTTCTAGACATCAAGAAAGTGAATGGAATAAAGTAGGAAAATGGACAGGTCTTCGTGATCGACATTTGACGGAGCGAGGATTTAAGGAGTCCGAAGATGTTGGGTTTTTAATAAAAGATTTTAAGATAGATTATGCTTTTGCTTCAATGCAAGTTCGTTCTATTGAGACTTTGTCTTGTATTTTAAATGTATGTGAACAGTATGATGTACCTACCGAACACTCTGCAGCCTTAAATGAAAGAGATTATGGAGACTATACAGCAAAAAACAAATGGGACATGGAGAAAATTCTTGGAGAAGAGGAATACGATAAATTACGTCGTGGTTGGGATTATCCAGTACCAAATGGTGAAACATTAAAAATGGTTTATGCTCGCATAGTGCCGTATTTTTTAGATAAAATTGCTACGAAAGTAAATGAAGGTCAAAATGTTTTAGTGGTGGGGCACGGAAATTCGCTACGTGCTTTAATAAAATATATTGAAAAAATTTCTGATGAGGATGTAATAAATTTAGAAATGCCCTTCGGAACAGTAATTTTATATGATTTAGATCAGGATGGACATGTAATAAATAAAGAGATACGACAAACAGAGAGGATTAAAAATCCTAATGCTATGCACAAGAAAGCACAAATTGTGGCTTCTATTGGTCCGGCATCTTGCAAGCACGGAATACTAAAAGTTATGCTAGATAATGGCCTAGATGTAGTGCGACTGAATTTTTCTTGGGGGGATTTAAATACTAGAATAGATACTATTTCGATAGTAAGAAAAATAGAAAAAGAAACTGGCAAACATATTCCATTTATTATTGATTTGCCAGGACCAAGAGTGCAAGAAAAGAGCGGACATACATATGAGCATGATTTGGATTCTGCCATAACGGAACACGATAAGGAATTTATTAGATTTGGAGTAGAACATAATGTAGATTATTTCGCAGTGTCTTTTGTGGGTAGTGCCAAGGATATTTTAGATTGCAGAAAATATGTTAATCATCTTTCTGGAAAACAAAAAATAATTGCAAAAATAGAAAGGAAGGTCGCCTTAGAGCATTTAGAAGAAATTATAATAGCTTCTGATGCAGTCATGGTAGCTCGTGGGGACTTGGGTAATGAAATACCACTCGAACAAATTCCTTTTGTTCAAGAAAATATAATTAAACTCGCAAAAAGTTTAGGTAAACCAGTAATAGTAGCAACGCAAATGCTTTTCTCTATGATAGAGCATAGTGAGCCTACGAGAGCGGAAGTCACAGATGTTGATACTGCAATTTTACAAGGAGCAGATGCTGTTATGCTCTCTGATGAGACGACAATAGGTAAGTATCCAGTTGAAGCAGTGTCTATGATGGAGAGAATAATTCTTGAAGCCGAGAAGCACATGACTGAAGAAATAAAATTAAATCTTTTATAAAATGGTAAAAATAAAAAAAGTCACAGCTAAAGAAGTTTTTGACTCTCGGGGAATTCCAACGTTGTCAGTATCTTGTGAATTTTCAAGTGGAGTAGTAGGAGAAGCGAAAGTTCCTTCTGGAAAAAGTACAGGAAGTTTGGAAGCATTAGAGTTACGAGATAATGACACAGAAAGATATGAAGGCAAAGGAGTAAATAAAGCCATAGAAAATGTAAATACTGAAATAAATAATTTTCTTCAAGAAAAAGATTTTGAACAAAATGCTTTAGATGAAGCTTTGATAGGTTTGGACGGTACAGAAAATAAAAGTAGATTGGGTGCCAATGCAATACTTGGTGTTTCCATGGCTTTTGCGCGAGCTTGTGCTAAAGAGTATAAAATGGAGCTCTATGAATATTTAGGAAGCTTGATAAATAATACGAATTTTAAAATGCCAGATCCATTACTTAATGTCATCAATGGAGGTAAACATTCGGATAGTGGTTTAGATATTCAAGAATTTATGCTTGTGCCTACAGGCTTTGATTCTTTTTATAAAAAAATAGAAGCCTCCGGGTCTGTCATATCTAGTCTGCGACAAATTTTATTAGATAAAAAACATGAAGTTACACTAGGGGACGAAGGTGGCTTTGCTCCGAAACTTTCTTCAAATGAAGAGGCATTAGAGATTTTAGAACAAGCTATAAAAAATGCAGGTTATACAAATGAACAAATAAAAATTGGTTTAGACGCAGCAGCTTCTTCTTTTTATGAAAATGGTTCTTATGTTTTAAAAGTATCTCTGGAAAATCAGAATAAAAATAATATAGAGATGATAAATTGGTATGAAAATTTAGTGCAAAAATATCCAATTGTATTTATTGAAGATCCACTTTTTGAAAATGACTGGGAAGGCTTTAGTAAAATAACTGAAAAGCTTGGAGATAAGATAAAAATTGTCGGAGATGATTTGACGGTGACAAATGTAGGTAGAATACAACAAGCAATAGAGAAAAAAGCTATCAATGCAGTACTTATAAAATTAAATCAAATTGGAACATTGTCTGAGACCATAAGGGCTATCAAACTCACCACAGAACAAGGCTGGATTCCTTTTATTTCGCATCGTTCAGGAGAGACTAATGATACCTTTATTGCAGACCTAGCCGTTGGGTTGTCTTGTCCATATATCAAAGCGGGCTCACTTACCAAAGAAGAGCGTATGTGTAAATATAATCGTTTGATAGAAATTGAAAATATTATTAATAATAAGTGATATAATATAAATATATTATTTAATAGGGTTAAAATTTTAATATGACTATAATATTTGGAATTGTCTTTTTAATAATTATACTTTCAATAGCAAGTTCTCAAAATTCTAGAATTACTAGAATGGAGAAAATGTTACAAAACTTAACTATTGTCCAGAATGTTCAAAGTCCACTTAATACTCAAGCATTAGAAAAAGCACCAGCTTCACCAATTCAAGATTTAATTACAGATAATCCAACATTAGAAATTCCTAAACATGTGGAAGAAGAAAATTCTGGAAAGTTGTTGGGTAAAATGGGTATCGGTGCGGTCTTCTTAGGTGTCGCATTTTTTATTAAATATGCTTTTGATAATAACTGGGTGGATGAAGCGGGAAGAATTATGATAGGTGTAATAGTTGGAATGATTTTATTTGGTATTGGTCAGTATTTAAGGAAAGAATATGAGAATTTTTCCGAAGTTCTTATGGGTGGAGGTATAGCCGTACTTTATTTTTCTATTTTTGCTGCACACTCTTTTTATTCTTTAATTGATCCATTCACTACTTCAATTTTCTTATTTTTGATTACTCTTTTCTCAATTTTAATTGGTATTGTAAACAAAGACGAAACACTTTCAATCATAGGAACAATAGGAGGATTTGTGACTCCATTTTTAGTAGGAACACAAATAGACAATATGATAGAAATATTTAGTTATGTGACATTACTTAATTTAGGGGTCTTAGTTATTTCTTTTTTGAAAAAGTGGCCCAATCTAGTAGCAGTAGCATTAGTGGGTACTATTCTTAATTTTATAGTTTGGGCTGTAAGATTTTATGAAACGGAGTCTTTAATGCCCGTAATTTTCTTCCTAAGTATTTCGTTCTTAGTATTTTTGATTGCAAGTATTTATAAAATTACTGATTCAAAAGATAAGGCAGGGGAAGGCGAGTATTTTATATTAGCGGGAAGTGCCATATTTTTCATGATAGCTAGTTTTGTCTTCTTATATAAAGACCACCCATCTATGCTAGCCTTGATTTATCTTATAGTAGGGTTGATTCACCTTTTTGCTTCTTATTTAGTAAATAAAAACAATCCTAATGATTACACTTTAAATGTTTTCTTGCCCGTAATTTCTGTAGTATTTATCTCTATTGCCATACCTATTCAATTTTCAGGTTTGACTGTAGCTGTCTTGTGGTTCATTGAATCTTGTTTACTTTATATTGTGGCTTCACTTATTAGTAATAGAGGTTTTCAAATAATGGGTGTAGTGGTATATGCTTGTGCATTTTTTAACTTCTTCTTTTTTAATGAATTTTTTCAAAAAAGAAGTACAGAATTTGTAGCAATAATGAATCCAGAGTTTATGACTTTAGTATTAGGAATTTTTGCTGCTTATTTTATTTCTTGGATATATCAAAAATTTGGAAGTTTAACTTTAGAAATTCAAAAACAAGGAATATCCGTATTCGTAATTATCGCCAACATTTTAACTTTATATGCCATAAGTTCACAGATTGTTTACTCTCACCCATCTGATTCTAATATTGCAAATACATATATGTCAGTTTTTTGGGCACTTTATGCAGCTGTACTTATAGGTATTGGTTTTGCTGGAAGGATTTCATTGTTGCGAAAAATGGGTATTGCACTATTTATAGTTACTGCCATAAAAGTTGTATTTGATGTTTGGAATTTAGGACAAGTCTACAGAATAGTATCTTTCATTGTTTTTGGAGTTGTCGCATTAATTGCATCTTTTGCTTATGCAAAATATAAAGATAGGTTGAAAGAAATTATATAAATATATGAATGCATATAATTGGTATTCCACTTTAATAAAACCTAGTTGGGCACCACCGAGTTTTCTTTTTGGCCCAGTTTGGACTTTTCTTTATGTTTTGATTTTTATTTCTTTTGGTAAGGTTTTTATGATGTTTTATCAGAAACAAATTCCTTTTATTGTTGTATTGCCTTTTATTTTAAATTTAATTTTTAATTTTTCTTTTACTTATTTCCAATTTGGGTTGAAAAATAATTTATTAGCTAGTATAGACATATTACTTATCTTAAGTACATTAATTTGGGCTATGATAGTAATATTCCCATTTGCTCGATGGATAACTTATATTCAAATACCATATCTACTTTGGGTGTCTTTCGCTACAGTTTTACAATTAACTATTACTTATTTAAATAAATAATATGAACTTAGACTTAATTGGACTTTTTGTAATGCTTGCTGGTTTTGTCATAGGCCTAGGCGCAGTTACGGTGATAGACTTGCATGGTTTCTTAGGAAGAAAATCAAGTTATTGGACCGAAGCTACTACGCGCACACATAAAGTCACTAAGCCTCTTATTTGGCTTGGAATGTTTCTAGTTATTATCGGGGGATTTATTTTTTATAGAAATTATGGAATTGAAAAAGTGACTTTAATTCACCTAATGTCTGTATGTGTCATGATAATAAATGGAATTTTTCTTTCATTTTCTGTTAGCCCGTTTCTTCTACAAAGAGAAAAGGAAAGTAGGTCAGGTGAACTTTTACCAAAATCTTGGCAAAACAAAATAACAATTTCTTTTATAATTTCTTTTATTCTTTGGTGGGGCAATCTCTTTCTTTTAGTATCTTATTTGATTAAGTAATTATGAAAAAGAAGATTGTAATAGGACATAATAGTATGGATGGAAAGTATAAATATGAACTCTCCTCTCCTATGGGTAAGAATTTCCATTCAGATTTCAAACCTGATTTAACACCACAAGAAATGCTCGAGCTTGGAGTATTTGGTGGAGTGTATTTTTCTGATAAGCCAAAAGAATATCCAAAATCTTGGTTTACCCAAGCTAAAACTTCGCCTGATCACAAGCAACACAAAGAATTAAATTATTTTGGAGTGAATGCTAGTCAGCCTTTATCTGTGTGGCAGAAAAAGGGATGGATAAATAAGAATGACCCTCGGGGATGGTTTGAATGGTATTGTCGGTATTATATGGGCAGGAGACTAGGTGATGAAGATGATAGACAAATAAAGCGCTGGAAGGCTATCCGGAGACATGTAGGAGGGCTTGTAAAAAATTGTAGAAAAGGAGATATATTTTGTAGACCCAAACAAAGACAAGCACTACTCCACTGGGCATATGACAGTAGGAAATTGTGATATAATATATTTAAGCTTTTAAAGAATTCAGTCAATTCTTTAGCTATTTATTAATAATTTATAAATCAAATTATGAAAAAATATTTAATGTTAGGTTTTTTCGCAATTGCTCTTTTGGTTTTCGGAGCAGTTGGAGTTAAAACATTCGCAGAATCTATCAACTCTGGTTCTGGTTCATTTTCATCTAAAGACGCAAGTCCAATGATGGTAAATATTGGACCTAAGGGTAATGTGCTTATGAGAGGTATCGTAGTTGGAGCTCCAAGCACTGATTCAATTAAAGTAAAAAGTTGGGGAGGTAGTTGGGAAGTAAAAATATCTGCAACTACAAAATTGATGAGTGTGGGTGCTGTGATTGCTGACTTTCAAGATGGAGATTTTGTGGGAGTATTGGGAACAATTTCCACAGATGGAAGTTTTGTGATTAATGCAAATATAGTGCGTGAGTGGAGACAAAAAGGAGTGCAAGCAAGTTTAGACTTTGATCACGACGGTATTTTAGATGTTGAAGATGCTGATGATGACAATGATGGTATTTTAGATGTAAATGAGCTTGGAAAGTCAAAAGATCATGATAATGATGGTATCCCTGATATCACCGATACAGATGATGACGGAGATGGTATCTTAGATGTGAATGATGACCATGATGATGATTTTGATAATGACGGTATCAGAGATACACGTGATCATGATGATGACGATGATGGTCTAGATGATAAAAATGATTCAAAACCTCATGATTCTGATAATGATGGAAAAGATAATGACGATGATATGGATGATGATAATGATGGAAAGGATGATGATAAAGATAGTGATGATGACAACGATGGTGAAGATGATGAAGAAGAGGATGATGATAGTGATGATGACGATAATAGTGGAAGTGGAAATTAATAAAATAATTTATAGAAAGACCATCAGCAATGATGGTCTTTCTATTTGGGTAAAATTAATGTAAAGTAAATATTCAATGGCGAAAAACGAAACCATACTTCGATTTGAGAAAGTATCATTTGAATACGGACACAATAAACCCATCTTAGATGAGGTTTCTTTTCCTGTCAGACGCGGAAGTAAAATCACAATCATGGGTCAAAACGGTGCTGGAAAAAGTACTATCTTTGGACTTATAACTGGGGCTTTGCAAGCTGAGTCAGGCACCGTAGTCACTGATAATAAATTAAACATTGCAATATCTAGGCAAGTAATTCCGAGGGGTGATTTAGATTTAACTGTAAGAGAATTTTTCCAGAAATGTTTTACTGAGAAGATTTACGATATTGACCCCAGGATTGATGATGTATTGGAAGTGGTTAATTTAAAAGGTCATGAAAAAGTACATGATAGAATTTTAAGAACTTTTTCTGGCGGTCAACAAGCACGTATATTGCTTGCCTCAGCTTTAATTCAAGACCCAGACTTACTTTTACTTGATGAGCCGACAAATAATTTAGACCATGCAGGAATTTTACACTTAACTGAATTTTTAAAAAATTATCAAAAAACAGTTATGGTAATTTCCCACGATGCGGATTTCTTGAATGCTTTTTCTGATGGGGTTTTATATTTAGATATACATACTTTGAAAGTAGAGCAATACACAGGAAACTATAAAAATGTATTAAAAGACATTACAGCTCGAGTAGAAAGAGAAAATATGAAAAATGCTCAGCTAGCTAAAGAAATTCAAGCTAAGAAAGATCAGGCTAATGTTTTCGCTCATAAGGGTGGAGGACTTCGGCTTGTTGCACGCCGTATGCGTGAGAAAGCAGAAGAGCTGGAAGATGAGATGGTGGATGTGCGCAAAGAAGATAAAACTATTCGTTCTTTCGTCATTCCATGCCAAGAAGATTTACAAGGAGAAGTTGTGCATATAAAATCTTTATCTATAGTAAGTCCAAAAACTCATAAAATAGTAGAACGTAAAGCAGAAATATCTTTAAAGAAAAAAATGCATTTATTACTCGCAGGTCCAAATGGAATTGGTAAAAGCACATTACTTGAGTCACTAGCTAAAGGCACTGCAAAGGGTGCAAAAATAACAGAAGGCATACGAGTGGGATATTATAGACAAGATTTTTCTACACTAAACTTTGAAGATACTGTTTTGCAATCATTACGAAAAGTTTTACTAGAGATTACAGGGAAAATTGATGAAGAATATTTGCGCTCTGTAGCTGCAAGTTTCCTTATCACAGCTGACGTTATTAATACAAAAATAGGGGATTTATCTGAAGGTCAAAAAGGATTAGTAGCATTTGCTAGATTGGTATTAGAGCGTCCAGGACTTCTGATACTAGATGAGCCGACTAACCATATAAACTTCCGTCATCTTCCAGTCATCGCCTCTGCTCTTGATAAATATGAAGGAGCGATGATACTAGTCTCCCACGTACCAGTATTCGTAGCTCAAATACGAATTGATGAAAAATTAGACTTAGACAAATAAGCTTGTTTATGCCCCTTACTTATTGCTATAATATTTCTATGGCGAAAGGAAATAATAGTCAAAGAAAAGAAACCAAGAAACCTAAGAAGAAGAAATAGTCTTTTTACGTTTTATTTATCACCAATTTTACAATAATTGGTTTTTTGTGTTTTGTGATAGAATATAAATATGAAAAAAATATTAATGTCCGTTATTATTATAGTTGTTTTTATAGCAGTCGTGTATATGGTTGTGAGTAAGGGAGAGAGAAAGGATTTGGGGAATAATTTACAAGAAAATAATATAGTAAATAATAATACAAATGGAGATGTTATTTATCCAACAGTCGTAGGTAATGTCTGGAAATGGCAAGGAATTATTATGAGTGATGACACCACAATTGTTCCAGCTAAACCTGATGCTTTTACTCTAACTTTCAGTCAAGAAGGACAAGTGAGCGGAACTACAGATTGTAATAGTTTCTCTGGGACTTATTCTGTAGGAGAGGATGGACTTGTCACATGGGGAGCATTTGCATCAACTAAAATGTTTTGTGAAAATTCTCAAGAATCAGTTTTCTTAGATAAAGTTGCAAATGTAGACAGAATATTCTTTGATGAAGCTGGAAATTTAATTTTACTTTTGAAATTTGATTCAGGTGCGATAGTTTTCTCTAAATAATTTTTTTAAATTTTAGGTATCTATTTAAAGCTATACATGCTAGGCTTAGGCCATAGTCGCTTTAATAGAATTTAAATTTAAATTATTTTATGGATACAGATGTAAATGATGATGTAAAAGAAGAAGGAGCTGAGGGAGCTACTCCTGAAGAAACTCCTGTTATGAGCGAAGAAGCTATGCCAGAAGAGACTACAGACGAAGCAACTGCTTAAT